>DAIOVT010000011.1:0-21951 GCA_036758885.1 Kineosporiaceae bacterium | reverse complement strand
CACCTGCTCCTCGAGCCCGGGGTACGGCTCGACCGAGTTCTTCAGCTCGATGTTTATGTCGACGCCGGCAGGCACGACCACGTCCAGCACCTCGGTCAGCGTGGGCACCCGGACGTCGGCGAAACCGGGCCGCCCGGCGGCCGCCACCACCCGCGGCAATCGCCGTTCGATCACCACCGTTCGGTCGAGACCTCCCTCGGCTCCGAACAGGTACCGCACCACGTCGCCGGGTGGCACGGCCACCTCTCCGGTGGCCAGCGACAGCACCGCCACGGCCAGCATGATCAGGACCAGCAACAGACAGACCAGAACGGCGCGCCGGGTCACCCGGCCACTGACCCGGCCGGTACGCAGCACCAGGGTGGACCGGGCGAACAACGGCCAGGACCATTGCCCCGCAACCTGTTTCGCCGAAGTGCCGGCGGCCTGACCTGCCGGCCGGCTCACAGCCGGACCACCTTCCGGCGCCGGGCAAGCGCGACCAGAACCGGCGCTCCGACGAAGGCGGTGACCACACCGACCGGCATCTCCCCGGGTGCCACCACCCGCCCCAGCACGTCGGCGAACAGCATCAGAACCGGCCCCAGCAACGCACTCAGCGCGATGATCCAGCGTTGGTCGGGGCCGGCGATCCAGCGCGCCACGTGCGGCACCATCAGACCGACGAACGCGATCGACCCGGCCGCCGTCGTCGCCGCTCCGGCGAGCAGCGTGATCGCCACCACCGACATCACCCTGGTACGCATCACGTTGACCCCCAACGCCGTTGCCTGGTCGTCGCCCAGCGACACCGCGTTCAGCCGGGGTCCCGCGGCGAGCGCCAGCAACAGACCGAGGACGACGAACGGCGCGATCTGCAGGGTCGGCTCCAGGCTCCGGATGTCGACGGTGCCGATCGTCCAGGAGCGAAGCCGGTCGAAGGCCTGCGGCCGCAGCAACGACAGTCCGGACGCCACCCCGGTCAGCACCGCACCGAGGGCCACACCGGCCAGGGTCAGCCGGATCGGATCCACCCGCCCCCGGCCCCCACCGCCGACCAGATAGACGCCGATCGAGACGACGAGAGCACCGGCGAAGGCGAACCAGAGGTACTGGGCCGGGGAGGTCAGGCCGAGGAAGCCGACGGCGAGCACCACCGCGAACGCGGCACCCGCGTTGACGCCGAGCACTCCCGGATCGGCCAGCGGGTTACGGGTGATCGCCTGGATCAGGGCGCCGGCCACACCGAGCGCGCTGCCGGCGACGACCGCCAGCACCGTCCGCGGGATCCGGCCGTCCCAGAGCACCGCGTGTTCCGGCGTGTCCGCCGAACCCACGATCGCCTCCAGCACCTGCCGGAACGGGATCGACAGCGCGCCCACGGCCAGGCTCAGCAGGGCGCCCCCGAGCAGCGCCACAAACACCAGGACGACGGCCATGACCCGGCGCCGTCCGGCGGCTCGTGGACGCACCGTGCCCGGGGACGCAGCGATATCGGCCTGATCGATGCCGTTGGACACCATCCGTCCCGATCTGTTTGAGATTGACCAGCGAGGTTAGGCTAACCTAACCGATATGACGCAGACCCTACGCTCCCGGATGTTGCCGATGTTGCTGGCCGCCGCGCTGGTCAGCGCCCTGGCGGCCTGCGGCGGCAGCACCGAAGCCGGCAGCGAGGCCGCGGGCAACACCGACGTGGCCACCGGAGGCGCCCGGTTCTCCGCCGCCGATGCGGAGACGGCGAAGCTCGGCAGCGATGCCGAACCAGGCGTCTTTCCGCGAAAGGTGTTGCACGCCAACGGAACCACCGAGATCGCCAAGAAGCCCGAACGTGTGGTCGTGCTGGACACCGGCGAGATCGATGCGGTGATCTCCCTCGGCATCACGCCGGTCGGCATCCCGAGCACCGAGGGCGCCAACGCGATCCCGTCCTACCTGGCCGACCGGGTCGCCACGGCCAAACCGGTCGGCACCATCCAGCAGCCGAACCTGGAGGCGATCGTCGCGCTGAAGCCCGACCTGATCCTGGGCAGCCAGTTGCGCGCCGACAAGCTCTACACCCAGCTCGCCGAGATCGCACCGACGATCTTCTCGATCCGCCCCGGCTTCCCCTGGAAGGAGAACTTCCTGCTGGCCGGTGATGCCCTCGGCGAGGAGACCAAGGCGATCGCTGTGCTGAACAGCTACCAGGACTCCGTGGAGGCATTGGGCAAGAAGGTGCAGGGGGACCCCACCATCTCCCTGGTCCGGTTCTTGCCCGAGCGACTGCGCCTGTACGGCAACAAGTCCCTGATCGGCGTGATCCTGCACGACGCCGGGCTCAAGCGCCCCCAGGTGCAGGACGTCGACGATCTCGCGGTGGAGATCTCGCCGGAGGAGATCGGCAAGGCCGACGGGGATTACCTCTTCTACACCAGCTACGGCACCCCCCAGGCCACCGGCGAGGACAAGACCATCGCCGGTGCGGCCTGGAAGGGACTGCCGGCGGTCAAGAGCGGCAAGGCCCACCGGGTGGACGACGACGTCTGGTTCCTCGGTCTGGGGCCGAGCGGGGCGGAGCAGATCGTGAAGGACCTCGACGGATTCCTGGCCGGTCAGTAGCCGTTCAGGTAAGTAGCCGTTCAGGTCAGTGGCCGGATCAGGCCCCGGACTGCTTCATCAGCAGGGCCGCCCCGGCCTGCTCGGCCACCGAGGCCAGGGGCGCACCGGTGCCCGCGGCGATCGCCGCGATCATCAGCCCCTCGACGAACGGTCCCGGCGAGACGACCACGCGGTCACGCAGCCCGTCGGGCAGCAGGTCGAGGGCGAGCCCGGCGGAGAGCAGCGCGCTGCCCAGGTCGGTGAGCACCACGACGCCGGCGCCGTCGTCCGCCCGCTGCATCGCCTCGGCGATCGCGGACGCATCGGTGCCCAGCAGGTCGGCGCCGTCCGGCCCGCTCACCCCGGCGGCCGTCTCGATACGGACGGCGCCGGTCCCGGCCATCTGCCGGGCCATCTCCAGCGCCGCCGCGGCCAGGGCGCGACTGTGCGAGACCAGCACGACGCCGACAGTGCGCTCCTCGGCCGCCGCCTCAGACCCCATCTCAACCCCCGCCGGGACCGGCGGACGGCGGGCCGCCCAGGGTGGCCGCGGCCGCCTCGACGATCAGTGTCGCCGAGGTGGCGCCCGGGTCCTGGTGACCGGCGCTGCGCTCACCGAGGTAGCTCGCCCGGCCCTTGCGGGCGACCAGCGGCACGGTGGCGTCCCGGCCGGCCGCGGCGGCGGCCGCCGCGGCCTGCAGACCGTCGGCGAGCGAACCCCCGGCGGCGAGTGCCGCGTCGAGCGCGTCGCAGGCCGGGATCAGCGCGTCGAGCATGGTCTTGTCCTGCAGCTCGGCCTTGCCGCGGGCGACGACACCGTCCACCCCCGCCCGCAGCGCGGCGGCAAACCCCTTGGCGTCCAAGGCGTTCACCGGCCCGGCGGCCGCCGCCATCCGCAGGAACAGGGTGCCGTAGAGCGCGCCACTGGCCCCGCCGACCGTGCTGATCAGGGTCATCGCCGCCGACTTCAGCAACGCGTCGACGGTCGAGTCCCCCGTCTCCGGGTGCGACTCGTCCAGCACCCCGACCAGGGCGCTCATGCCGCGGTCGAGATTGCTGCCGTGGTCGGCGTCGCCGATGGCGGCATCGAGGTCGGTGAGTTCGGTGGCGTGCTCGGCGATCGACGCCGCGACGGCACGCAACCACTCGGTCAGCGCCGCGGCATCGACCGAGCCCTCCCCAGGTTCTGCCGAACCCGCTGTCTGCGTTGCCATCTCAGCCCCTTACCCCCCAGCGCAGCGCGGCGGTGTCGACCGGTGCGTCCCACAGCGAGAGCAGTTCCGCGTCGGCCTTGGTCAGCGTCACCGAGGCACCCGCCATCTCCAGGCTGGTCACGTACGAGCCGACCAGCGAGCGGACGATGCCGATGTCAGCGGCGGCGAGGATCCGGGCCACCTCGGCGTAGAGCAGGTAGAGCTCGATCTGCGGTGTGCCACCCATGCCGTTGACGATCACCACGGCCTCGGAGCCGCCGTAGTCGAGATCCTCGAGGATCGGGTCGAGCAGCATCTGGGCCAGGTCTGCGGCCGGCGCCAGCGGCACCCGGCTGCGGCCGGGTTCGCCGTGAATGCCGATGCCGAGCTCGATCTCGTTGTCGGCGAGCTCGAACGTCGGCCGGCCCGCGGCCGGAACGGTGCACGAGGTCAGTGCCATGCCCATGGTGCGGGTGACCGCGTTCACCCGGGTGGCCAGGTCGGCGACCTCGCTCAGCGAGGCGCCGGCCTCGGCCGAGGCGCCGGCGATCTTCTCCACGACCAGGGTGCCGGCCACGCCGCGCCGTCCGGCGGTGTAGAGGCTGTTGTGCACGGCGACGTCGTCGTCGACGACGACCGCCTTGACCTCGATGCCCTCGATCTCGGCCAGTTCGGCGGCGAGCTCGAAGTTGAGCACGTCGCCGGTGTAGTTCTTCACGATGTGCAGCACGCCCGCACCACCGTCGACGGCCTTGGTCGCGGCGAGGATCTGATCGGGCACCGGCGAGGTGAACACCTCACCGGCGCAGGCGGCGTCGAGCATTCCCGGGCCGACGAAACCGGCGTGCAGCGGCTCGTGCCCGGAGCCGCCGCCGGAGACCAGCGCGACCTTTCCCTGACGCGGCGCGTCCCCGCGCAGCACCACCCGTTGAGCGTGGTCGACGCGCAGTTGCGGATGCGCCGCCGCGACGCCGTACAGGGCGTCCCGGACGACATTCTTTGGGTCATTGATGATCTTTTTCATGCCCTCGCCTCCCGGTGTCCGCACATGTCCGCAGACACTCTCGCGCGCGGAGCGGGGGCACCGCTAGGCCCCCACCGGGAAATGCGCAGGTCAGCGAGTGCGATCGCGCAGATCGGCGACGTGCGGAGAGGTCAGCGGGTCCAATCCCGAGGCGAGGGCGAGATAGGTCGCGGCGAAGTCGGTGAGGCAGACCAGATCGGCGAACCGCTCCAGCGGATGCCCGCCCTCGGCGGTCACCTCGCTCACCTTCACCCCGGCCTCCTGCGCGGTCACCCGCACCGCATCGGCGGTGCGCGAGGTGGCCAGCCAGGTGCCGTCCGGGCGGGCCGGCGTGGGCTCGGCGTCGCGAAGCAGCAACAGCCGCAACCGGGTTCGCCCCGGCCCGTCGAGGAACGGGTCGGCAAAGACGTCGTCCTCGGCGCGGTCGGCGAACGGGCCGCCGAACGTGGCCACCACGTCACCGGCGTCGTCCGGCAGGGCACCACGCATGGCCGGCACCCGAGCGGTGCGAGCCAGCATCGCCACCGTCCGGCTGGCCGCGACACCGGTGACGTCGCCGTCACCGAGGACCACCGGGACGCTTCCGGAGAGCTCGACCGCCAGCGACTTCGCCGGGTTCACGAACGCCTCCGAGGCCGGCCTGTAGGTGACCGCACGCTCGTCCAGCCGGTCGGCGAGGCCGGCCAGCAGCCCGGCGCTGACATCGGTCAGACCGACCGCCTGCGAGGCGGCGAGCACCGGGGTGAGCAGCGACCACATCGCCATCCGCGAGGCCCGGGCCGCGGCGCTGGCCGGTTGCGGCACCGGCACGTGCACGCCACCGGTGCGCTGGGCGACCTCCTCGAGCGGCGAACCGGGCAGGCCCACGGTGAGCAGCCGTGACCCGCGACGCGCGGCCTCGGCGGCGAGCCCCAGCGGGCCCGGCGCCCGGCCGGACATCGAGACCGCGACGACCAGGTCGAGCGGACCCACCCAGCCCGGCAGCGGCAGACCCCGGCGCACGGTCACCGGCACGGGCGAGCCCGAACCGGCCAGCATCGTCAGCACGTCGCCGACCACCGCCGAGCCACCCAGGCTGGCCACGATCACCGCACGCGGACGTCCGTCGCCGGTGAGCCGGGCGACATCGGCGTCCTGGGCCGCGCGCAGCGCGGTACGCACCTGGGCACCGGCGTTGGCCAGTGCGAGCAGGCTGCCCGAGGGGTCGGCCGCGGCCAGCCCCTCGGCGTCGTCCAGGAGTTGTTCGTCGAGCGCCACTTGCTACTCCTCCTGCAGCGGGCGGGCGAGATCGGGCAGCAGCACCGGAATGCCGTCCTCGACGGCGTACGCCACCTGACAGACCAGGCACTGCAGCTCGATCGGTCCGGCCTCGGCGTTCAGGTCACCGCTCGGGCCCGCGGCGACCGGTGCGTCGCGCAGGACGCCGGTGCAGGTGGGGCAACGCAGAATGGCCCGGAGCCAGGTCTCGATGGTGGTCACGGCGTCATCCTCGCTCACCCGGTCGTGGCGGGCGAACGCACCACGTCGAGCACCCGGTCACGGATCTGTGTCATGGTCGGCTCGTCGACGCCCTCGGCGTTCAGCCGCAACAGCGGTTCGGTGTTGCTCGGCCGCAGGTTGAACCACCAGCTGCCGTCGCCGGCGCTGATCGTCAGCCCGTCCAGCCGGTCGACGCTCACCGGTTGCGCGCTCCCTTGCTGATCGCCGGCGAAGGCTTGTTCCACGGCGGCCGCGGCGGCGACGACGTCCTGCACCCGCGAGTTGATCTCACCGCTGGCCACGTAGCGCTCGTCGCCCGAGGTCAGTTGCGAGAGCGGCACGTCGGCCTCGCCGAGCGCGGCCAGCACGTGCATCGCGGCGAGCATGCCGGTGTCGGCGAACCAGAAGTCGCGGAAGTAGTAGTGCGCCGAGTGCTCGCCGCCGAACACGGCGTCGTTCTTCGCCATCTCGGCCTTGATGAAGGAGTGGCCGACCCGGGTGCGCACCGCGACACCGCCGGACTCGGCGATCACCTCGGGCACCGCCCGGGAGGTGATCAGGTTGTGGATCACCACCGCCTGCCGGCCGGCGGCCGTCTCCTTGGCGATCTCGCGCCGGGCGACCAGGGCCGTGATCGCGCTCGGGCTCACCGGTTCGCCGCGCTCGTCGATGACGAAGCAGCGGTCGGCGTCGCCGTCGAAGGCCAGGCCGATGTCGGCGGAGTGCTGCCGGACGGCGGCCTGCAGGTCGCGCAGGTTCTCGGGCTCGAGCGGGTTGGCCTCGTGGTTCGGGAAGGTGCCGTCCAGCTCGAAGTACATCGGCACGATCTGCAGCGGCAACCCGGGCAGCCCGGCGGCGGTGCCGAGCACCGCGGGAGTGGTCAGCCCGCCCATCCCGTTGCCGGCGTCGACGACCACCTTCAGCGGCCGGATCGTGGAGAGGTCGACCAGCGAGCGCAGATGCGCCGCGTAGCCGGCGAGCTGGTCCTGCTCGCTCCGGCCTCCCGTGGTGCCGGTGCCCTGATCGGGCACGCCGGAGGCCAGCAACTGTTCGGCCCGGTCACGGATCCGGGCGAGTCCGGTGTCCTGGCCGATCGGGCGCGCACCCGCCCGGCACATCTTGATCCCGTTGTAGGCGGCGGGGTTGTGCGAGGCGGTGAACATCGCCCCGGGTGCGTCCAGGGCGCCGCTGGCGTAGTACAGACCGTCGGTGGAGCAGAGCCCGATGAGGACGACGTCCGACCCTCGCGAGGCGGCGCCGGCGCCGAACGCCTCGGCCAGCTCCGGCGAGGACGGCCGCATGTCGTGGCCGATGACCAGCCGCTCGCTCGCCACCTCCTCGGCGAAGGCCGCCCCGAGCGCCCAGGTCACCTCGGCGTCGATCTGCTCACCGACCAGACCCCGGACGTCGTAGGCCTTCACCAGGCCGGAGAGGTCCGGCCGGGGACCGGGTTCTGCTGTCGCCTCTGCTGTTGCCGACGGTGCCTGATGCTCACTCGAAGTCACCCCAGGAGGTTACCGATCGGGCGAGCGGCGACCCCAGGGTTTGCGCAGTTGTGGGCCAGGTCGCGCAGCAGGCTGCGCACGAGGTGTCACGCAGAGGTCCTGCAGAGATTCGGCGCAGAACCGTGCGGCAGGGTTCAGACGATCTTGCGGGTCCGCTCGAGCACACCGGCCACGGTGAGCTCGACGCCGTCGCGCTCCCAGGTGCGGTGCTCGCAGCGGTGGCACGAGGTGAAGTCGACCGGGGTGCCGTCGGTCAGCCGCATCGAGAGCCTGATGATGTGCGGCGAGCCGCAGCCCCGGCAGTTGGCGTCGATCCGGTGGTCGCGCTGGGTGAGCGAGCCGAGCGGCGGCGGAGGTGTCTCC
This sequence comes from Kineosporiaceae bacterium, assembly GCA_036758885.1. Classification (GTDB taxonomy): domain Bacteria; phylum Actinomycetota; class Actinomycetes; order Actinomycetales; family Kineosporiaceae; genus DAIOVT01. The sequence goes on along the minus strand of DAIOVT010000011.1, from coordinate 13,828 downwards.
ACCTTGGCCCGGGAGCGCCGTCCCGAGCGGGTGCGGCGCACGGTCAGTTCCGGCGTCGACGATGTGACGGCGGCATCGGTGCCCGGTGCCCGGCGCTGGCGCGGAACGGCCACCTCCGGGTTCTCACCGGTGCTGTGAGAGGTACTGCGAGAGGTGCTGCGGGACGCAAGGGCGGTGTCGGCCGGAACCGGCATGCTGGCGACTCCTCGTCGTGTGCGCTGTGGCGCTCGGTGGGGATGTACCCGTTCGACCCCTCATCGCGTCGAACGGGTGACCCCAGATGTCTCGTCCGATCGCCCCGATCGCTTGAGAAGCGGGCGCGTCCGGGTCGATTCGGACAGCCCGTGCCGGCCGCTCCGGCAGGCGGCATCAGCCGAGCGGGGACCTGATCGCCCGAGCGGGCGAAATCTGTGCCACAGCTGTGCCGGGTCTGTGCCGAACGAGGCGCTGACCGGGTCGCCGAATCACATGCAGCGCCGAATCACATGCAGCGCCGAATCACATGCAGCGCTGAATCAGATGCAGCGCCGAACCGGATGCGGCGCTGAACCGGAAGCAGCGGAATCAGTTGCCCGGCCCGGAATCGCGCAGCACGCGCAGGTGACCGCGCCGGCCGACCTCGACCGAACCGGCCTCACGCGGGTGGTCACCGCCGGCCGGCACCGTCTCCGGGGGCACCCGGGCAGCCTCCCGGACGGCGTCGGCGAGCGCGAGCAGATCGTCCTGGGAGGGCGGCGGCGGGGTGGACAGGTCCATCGCCAGCCGCACCACCTCCCAGCCGCGCGGAGCGGTGAGCCGCTCGGCGTGCTGGGCGCAGAGGTCGTAGCAGTGCGGTTCGGCGTAGGTGGCCAGAGGGCCGAGCACCGCGGTGGAGTCGGAGTAGACGTACGTGAGCGTCGCGACCGCCGGCCGGCCGCACGCCGTCCGCGAACATTGCCGCATAGCGCCCACGGCCGGACCCTACCCCCTCGGCGGCGGAGCCCAGCCACTGGCACGCCGGTCCGGGGCGTTGCCGGCACCCGGGCCCGGTCGGCGGCACTACGCTTTCGGCATGTCTTCGCGGCACCGGGATCGGCACGGGCACGGCATGCGCGGTCCGCTGTTGCCCCGCGAGGTGCCCGCCTGGCGCAGCCGGTCGGCACGGTTCGACGAACTGGTGCTCGACGCGGTGGAACGCCTCGAACGGCGCTGGCCCGACGAGCTCGACGGCATCGAGTTCGCGGTCGAGGACGTGCCCCCCTCCGACCCCTCGCCATGGGAGCACGACGAGGTGCCGCTGGGCCGCTACTTCCCGGCCGACGGCACCCTGCCGCACCGCATCGTGATCTACCGCCGTCCGCTGGAGACCAGGGCCGTCGGCGGCGCCGATCTGGCCGCACTGGTGCTCGACGTGGTGGTCGAGCAGGTGGCGCACCTGCTGCGGATGCCACCGGAGCAGGTCGACCCGCGTTACGGATCGGACGGCTGGCGCCGCTGACCGCTCAGGTCGCCGCGATTCGCGCCGACGTTGTGTGTGTGAATCCTGTGGGTACCTGGATGACACTCGGGCGCAGCACCGACCCGGACGGCTTTGCCGCGGGCTCGGCCGCGACCAGCAGTGCCTTCGCCGCGGCGGGCCAGGAACCCCGGCTGGTGATCGTCTTCTGCTCCCCCGCCTACGACGTCGCCGCGGTGCTGCACGGCATCTGCTCGCAGACACCGGACGACGTGCCGATCACCGGGGTGACCACCGACGGCGAGATCGGGCTGCAGGCGGCCGGCAACAGCGCCGGACCCAACGGCGGCGACCAGAACAGCGGCAACCAGCACGCCGACCCGCAGGCGCCGTCCGTCCTGGTCACGGTGCTCGGCGGCGACACCCTGACCGTGCACGCCGAGATGGTGCGCGACCTCTCCGCCGACCAGCACGCGGCGGGCACCGCCGTGGCCAAGGTGATGAACGGCGTCGACGCCCCGCACCGGGTGCTGATGCTGCTGCTCGACGGGCTGACCGCGAACCACGAGGTGGTCTGGGGCGCCTACGCCGAGCTCGGGGTCTCGGTGCCGATCGTCGGCGGCTGCGCCGCGGACGGCGACCAGCACGTGGTCACCTACCAGTTCTACGGCACCGGCGCGACGGCAGAGGTGCTCACCGACACCGTGATCGGCATCGGCATCGGCTCGACCGCGCCGATCGGCATCGGCATCGAACACGGCTGGGAGAAGTTCGGTGACGCGATGGTGGTGACCAGCAGCGAGGGCGGCGAGGTGCACCTGCTGGACGACGAGCCCGCACTCGACGTCTACCTGCGCCGGCTCGGCATGGACCGGGAGCAGTTCGCCGCCCGCAAACCCTTTCTCAGCGAGTCGGTCCGGATCCCGCTGGCGATGTCGCGCCGGTTCGGCGAGGACATCAGGCTCGCCCACGCCGGCGACCTGGACACCGGCTCGATCCACTGTCTCGCCGACATCCCGCAGGGCGCGATGGTCTGGACGATGCGCAGCGACACCGACTCGCTGGTCAACGCCGCCTCCCGGTCGGCCGGCTCCGCGGTGCGCGCACTGGACGACGCCCCGCTCGCCGGCATGCTCGTCTTCGACTGCGGCGGAAGGCGTTTGCGGCTCGGTGACGCGGTTCCCGCCGAGCACCAGGCGCTGCGTCAGGCCACCGACGGCGCGCCAGTGGCGGGGTTCTACTCCTTCGGCGAGGTGGCCCGCACCCGGGGTGCCCGCGGCCTGCACCACCTGACCGTGGTCACTCTGGCCTTCGCATGACGGGTGCATAGCGATGGAGTGGGAGACCCATCAGCTCACGGAGTACCTGGTGCACGTGAGCGGCCGGCCCGACCGCCTCGGCGCGATGCGGGCGGCCCTGACCCAGGCCCTGGAGGCGCTGGACGCCGAGGTGGGCGCGATCACCCGCAACGGTGAAGTGATCACCGCTCTCGGTTTCGGCAAGGACGCTCTGCCCGAGGAGTTCATGGCCGCGATCAACCGTGGCAGCGACACCGTGCGGCTGAACGGGCAGGAGTTCGCGCTGCTGCAGGCCGGTCTGGCCAAACGCCGGGCACCGCAGGTTCCGGTACTGATCGCGGCGCGGCAGTCGGACCCGTTCACCGCACCCGAGAAGCACATGGTGCAGGCCATGGCACTGGTGCTCGGCCTGGTGCTGGACAACCTGCGCACCCTGGAGAACGAGCGGGCCAAGATCCGCCTCGTGCAGACCCTGCTCGCGCTGCAGCGCTCGATCTCGTTGCGCCGTCCGCTGCAGGAACTGCTGGACGCCGCGACGTCCGACGCCGCGGGGCTGCTCGGCAACCGGCCAACCGCCCTGCTGCTGATCGACTCCGGCGCACCGGGAACCCTGATGCCCGCCTCGTCGTGCGGGTTCACCGGTGAGCTCGACGAGACCACCCGGGCCGCGGTCGCCGAGGCCAGCTCCGGGGTGAACCACGTGGCCTTGTTCGACGAGGGCGAATGGGTCTTCGCCGAACCGGTGATGATCGAGGACACCGTGGCCGGCTGCCTGGTGACCCGGATGCCCGAACCCGCCGAGGAGGTCTCCGACCCCGGCGAACTGCTCACCGCGTTCGCCCAGCAGGTCAGCCTGGCCCTCGCCGACGCCCGCACCGTCGACGCGGTGCGTGAGGCGCACCACGACTCGGTCACCGGGCTGCCCAACCGGTCGCTGTTCCTGCAGCACCTGGAGACCGCGCGGGCCGAGGCGCTGGCCCAGAACCATGCGCTGACAGTGCTTTTCATCGACCTCGACCGGTTCAAGGCGGTCAACGACGCACTCGGTCACCAGTGCGGTGACGAACTGCTGGCCGCCGTCGCGCGCCGGATCGGCGACTGCATCCGCCGCTCCGACGTCGCCGCCCGGCTCGGCGGCGACGAGTTCTCGGTGCTGCTGGTCAAGGCCGATCCGAAGGCCGCCGCGCGGGTCGCCGAACGCATCATCGCCGCCCTCGCCGAGCCGTTCACCATCGACGGCCGCGAGGTGACGATCGGCGCGAGCGTCGGTATCGCCGCCCTGGCCGGACACGTCGAACCGGCGGCGTTGCTGAGCGACGCCGACGTGGCGATGTACTTCGCCAAGCGGTGCGGCGGCGGACGGGCCGCGGTGTTCGAGCAGCGCATGGTCGACGACGTCGCCGGACAGCTGGCGATGCGGGCCGACCTGCGGCACGCCATCGAACTGAACGAGCTGTGGCTGGCGTACCAGCCGATCGTCGACATCCGCACCGGAAAGGCCTGCCGCGTCGAGGGTCTGATGCGCTGGACGCACCCGGAACGCGGACTGGTCGGGCCGGACGTGTTCATCCCGCTGGCCGAGGAGAACGACCTGATCATCACCCTCGGCGCCTGGGCCATCCATCAGGGCCTGAGCGACCTGGCCCGCTGGCGGCGGGTGCGTCCGGATCTGGGCATCAGCCTGAACGTGTCGGTGCGCCAGCTGGGCGACCCGAACCTGGCCCGGGTGATCGCCAAGACCCTGGAGCAGACCAAGCTGCCCCCCGACGCACTGACCCTGGAGATCACCGAGTCGGTGCTGATGGCCGACCCGCGGCTGGCGCACCGGCAGCTGACCGAGCTGAAGAACCTCGGCATCCGGCTGGCGATCGACGACTTCGGCACCGGCTACTCCTCGCTCGCCTACCTGCACCGGTTGCCGGTGGACGACGTGAAGATCGACCGCAGCTTCGTCAGCGGGCTGCGTCGCGACTCCCTCGACGACATCGCGATGGTGCGCAGCGTGGTCTCGCTGTGCAAGACCCTGCGGCTGCGCACGGTGGCCGAGGGCATCGAGGACGAGGAGCAGCAGGCGCTGCTGATCGAACTCGGCTGCGACCTGGGCCAGGGGTACCTCTTCGCCCGGCCGATGCCGGCTCAGGCGCTGGCCGCCAAGTTGCGCTCCTCACGGAATCTCACCTACGCCGGGCAGCCCCAGCTCAGCGAGTAGCACATCGAGCAGAACCGGTCTGGGCGCCGAGACCGCTTGTCCAGCAACGGATCTGGACGAACTTCGATGCACGCAGGGTTCGGGGCAGAGCGCACTCGACACAGCGCGATCGGGGCAGAGCGCGATCGGGGCAGAGCGATCGGGGCAGTGCGATCGGCGCAGAGGCGGTCGGCACAGGGCCTCAGCGCAGGGCGAGCCCCGGGTCGGCGACCGCCTCCAGCGCACCCGCCCCGGAGCGCACGCTGGAGCGCACCGGCACGACCGACAGCATCGGACCTGACGCATCCCGGGCGCCGAGGATCACCGCCGCCCGCGGTGCCGCCGTCCCCGCCTCGGGCTGCAGCAGCAGACCTGCGGCACCGGGGGCCGTGTTGACCTGCTGGGACGTTCCCGGCTCCAGGGTCACCGGGAGCGGACCGCCGAGTCTGCCGTCGGCACCGATCTCACGGACGACGACCCGCGCCGGTGCGCCGGCCGCACCGGTGGGCGGCCGCACCGGGCCGGCCAGCACCAAGGTGGCGGTCACGCCGCCCTCGACCGGTACCCGGGGCAGCGCGACCATCGCGGTACCGGTGAGTTCGGGCACCGCCGACGACCAGACCAGGTCGGTGGGCGGCACGGTACGGCCCAGCGCGGCCGCGGTGCCGGCGAGTTCCCCGCCTGGCAGGGTCGTGGTGCTGACCGCCGAGGCGGCGATCTCCTCGTCGCCGCTGATCGTCGCCGTCCACACGCCGTTCGGCACGTCCTTGAGCGGCACGTCGGCCACCGCCCCGGCGGACACCGTCGCGACGATCGGCGCCGGCGCGGCGCCCGGCCTCCGACCGACCGGGGTCACCGGCGTGAGCGCGATCCGCACCACGGCGTCGTCCTTGCCCGGCACCATCACCCGCACCGAGGCGCTGCCCGGCGAGGCCACCACGACCGCCGGAAGCACTTGTGTCCGTGCGGGTTCGGCCGCCGCCACCTCGTCGAGACCACCGGGGGTGAAGCCGAGCACCCGTGAGTGCTGCATGCTCACGCTCACCCTGCCGGTGCGGACGGCGACGTGCACCGCCATCCGTTCCAGCCCGGGCGCCAGAGCCTGCACGTAGAGGGCTACCTGGTCGCCGGCCGGCACCACGACGCCCTCCCCCGCGGGGATCCTCACCGCACCCCTGGGCCCGAACACCTCGACGTCGAGCAGCGCCGGCGTCGACGACGGGTTGCTCAGGATCAGCCGGTCCCGTTCGGAGTCGGTGGTGCCGCCGCCGACCAGCCAGGCCGAATCGGTGGGAGCCGTGCACGCGGTGGCGGTCAGGCCCCGCAGGTCGCCCGAAGTGGCCAGGGTCGTCTGTACCGCCGAGGCCACCTGGCCGGTGCCGGCCGCGGACGCTGCGCCACGGGACAGGTCGATCCGGATCCCGGTGGCCGTGGTCAGCGGGCTGGTCGCCACCATCACGCCGCCCTCGACGCCGCGCAACGCCCGCGGGGTGCCGGGGGCCGCGGCGGCGCCGTCCGCGGGGGGGATCAGGGTGCCGATGCTGCCCGGGCCGGTGGCGACCGCGGTGAGCGTCACCGGACCGGGCGAGGGCACCCGATCGGCGCCGTCCGGCACGATCAGGGTCTGGGGTCCGGGGCAGACGTTGACCGGCACCCCGGTCGCCACGTTCACCGTGTGCTGCTCGGCCGGCGTCCGTTCCAGACCTGGAACCGCTTGTGCGGCAACCACTGTCGCCGCCGCCAACGCCGTCACCGCAGCCGCGCCGATCAGCCCGCGGACCGCCGGCCTCATGAGCTCGTCCCGTCCTGGTCGTCCCGGCCCTGCCCGGTGCGACCCTGCCCGGTGCGCCCCTGCTCGGTGCGACCCTGCTCGGTCGGGTGCGGCGCGGGACGCAGATCGATCACCTCGTCGGCGATCGGCTCACGGGGATCGTGCGGCTCGTCGTCCGCTACCGGCTCGAAGGCCTGGGTGTCCTGATCGACGCCGCCCGGATCCACCTCGTGCGAATCCCGGCCCCCCGGATCGGCGTCACCCGGTTCGGCGTCACCCGGTTCGGCGTCACCCGGTTCGGCGTCGCCCGGTTCGGCGTCACTCAGATCGACACTCGCCGGCGCGGCATCGCCGTCGCTGAGCAGCGGCGGCAGATCACCCTGCTCGGGGTGCTGCTCGTCGAAGACCTGCGGCACCGGCCGGGTGCCGGCCATCGGGTCACCGGTGGCCGGGTCGCGGCGCACCGGGCGGGTCGGTGTGGGCGAGACCGGCGGACCGAACCGGTCACGCACCCGGGGCAACGGCAACGCCAGCACCGCGAACAGCGCCATCGCCGAGAACCAGACCCAGGCGAAGCCGCCGCTGCTCAGCCAGCGCGGCTCGGTCTCGTGCCGCACCTGCAGCGCCCCGCCGTGCCGGGGCAGTTCGAAGCCCTGCGCCCAGCCACCGACGGTCACCGGGGTGAGGTCGACGCCGTCCAGCGAGGCCACCCACCCGGTGTCGGAGTGCTCGGCCAGCACCAGCCGGCGCCCCGCGGCGCCGTCCTCGACGGTGGTACGCACCCGGGTCTGCCCCGGGGTGGTGGAGAGCAGGTTCTGGGCGAGCGTGCCGTCGGCGTTCAGCACCCGGGCGGTGCTCGGGCGCCCGTCGGTCTCCTCCCGGGCGGCCGGGGTGACCCGCCACATCGCCAGGCCGGTGGCCGAGTTCACCCGGACCAGACCGGGCGAGGCGTCCAGTGCCTGCGACACCGACTCGTCGGTGGCGCCCTCTCCGGGCAGCAGCACCACGTTGCCGATCGCCATCGCGGTCAGCGCGGCACGCTGGTCCTGACCGGTCTCGTTGAGCAACGTCTGCAGCATCGGCAGCACGACGTCCTGACCGGCGTCGGGGGCGAGCCGGCGGGCGAAGGAATCGGCACCCAGCGGGGCTGCGCCGTCCCGGGAGAGCGTCCAGCGCAACGTGTTCGGGAGCATGGTCGCCGCGGCGGCCGAGCCGGCCGAGCCACTGCCGGACGAGCCGTCAGAAGGCGACCGGTCGAACTGCAGCACCAGGGTGCGGGTGCCCGCGGCGCTGCGCGCCTCGGCGACGACCACGGCCGGCAGCCCGGGCTCGGCCCGGCGCGCGGTGGCCGGGGTCACCGGCTGGTACCCCTGGGCCGCGAAGCAGGTCAGCGCCAGCAGCGGCCCCGCGGCGAACACCGCGATCAGCAGCGGCAGCGCCAGCGCCCGCAGCGGCCGGCCGGCCCGGCGCACGCGGCGTCCGAGCGGACCGGCACCGACCGCGGCCGCGACCAGCAGCCCGGCCAGCATCCAGGTGAGGGCGGCGCCGGGGCCCGGCCGGCCGGGCGCGAACGGCAACCGCTCCACGACGTACGCGGTGGCCAGACCTATCAGGGCCACCGCCCAGCCCGCGACGACCAGGCTGAACCACCGGCCACGACGGGTGAACGCGCCGATCGCGATCACCGCCGGCGGGACCACCCAGGCCAGCGCCACGGCGCCGGCCCAGCGCGAACCGGACAGCGTCTCCAGCCCCGAGGGCAGCATGGTGAACCGGTGCAGCGCCTCGCGCACCGAACCGTCCGGCACCGCGAACACCGGTTCGGGCCGGCCGGGCAACCCGGCCAGGTGCCACAGACCGAGCATTCCGCTCGAGGGATCCCCGGCCTGGGACGGCGCCCCCGCGGCGCCCGAGGCGCCCGCCGCCGGGTCGGCGACCAGCAGCCGCGGATCCGCGATCGCGGCCAGCCACCAGGGCAGCAGCGTGACCAGCGGGACGACGAGGACCAACGCGGACAAGGCGATCCGGCGCAACGGCCGCTGACCGCCCGGCACTCCGGCGGCGCCGGCGAGAGCGGCGACCACGGTCAGCGCCACCGCGGGAACGGCCAGGTAGGGGACCGCGGCGATCGAGGCGGCGAGCAGCAGCCCGGCCCCGGCGGCGGCGGTCACCGACCCGGCACCGGTGGAGGTACGCACCAGCGCCAGCACCAGCAGTGGCGCGATCACATGCACCAGAACGGCTCCCGGCGACCCGCCCAGCGTGCCTGCCAGCAGCGAGGGGGCCGCGGCCCAGGCCAGCGCCAGCCAGATCCGGGTGACCCGGCCACGGCCGAGGGCGAACGCGGCGAGATAGGCGGTGATCGCGGCGAGCACCGGCGAACCGGCCAGCAGGACCGCCACCAGCCGGTCCGGATCACCCAGTACCGGCCAGGAGAGCAGCGAGAGCAACCCGGCCAACGGATCGGCGATCGCCGCCTGGCCCAGATCGATCGGCCGCCAGGAACCGGTCGCCAGGTTCCACAGCCGGGTCGCCGACTCCGGCAACGGTGCCAGTACGGGCCCGACCACCGAGCCGGACCCGAGCAGGATCGGCCGTGCCGCAACGAGTCCCGCGACCAGGGCGAGCAGCAGCACCGGGAGCGCGGCGATCAGTCCCGGCCGCAACCGGCCGGCGCGCGGATCGCGCACCGTGTCGGCGGGGCGGATCCACGAGGTCAGTTCGTCGCGGTAGCGGCGCAGATGGTCGCGCAGTCCCGGACGCAGCGCGCTCAGCGATCCGGCCGGCACACCGCCCCGCCGTCCGCGGCGGCCACGCCGCAGCCGCCACCAGACCTGCGGCCGCAACCAGACGTCGGACGCCGCGGCGAGTTCGGCCGCACTGCGTTCCGGACGCTTCAGCGCCAGCCAGCCGAGCGCCCTGCCGAGGCCGGCCAGCGCCGTCCAGATCAGTGCCGGCAGCACCGCAAGCCCTGGCAGCCAAGCCATTCGCAGCCGTACCGCGTCGCGCCGGTCCAGGGCGAACCTGTTGCGCTCGGCCCCGGCGAGCACCGCCTCGGGCACCACCACCACCCGGTGGTTGCCGCCCCGGGCCCGGCGGCACAGATCGGCTGCGGCAGCCCGGCCGCCGAGCGCGCGGGCCGGCCCGCCCAGCTCTCGCCACACGTCCGAGCGCACCAGCATGCCGTCCAGCCGTACCGCGTAGACGTCGCTGCGGCTGTCGTGCTGCCCCTGGTCGAGTTCGAACCGGTCGAGCCCGGTCGAGATCGCCCCCAGCCGGGTCACCGAGAAGCCGACGTCGCGAAGCCGTTGCCGGTCCTCGCGGTGCACCTGTTTGCAGCCGGCCACGGCGACCGAGGGAGCGGTCTCGACGGCGGCCAGAAGATGGTGCAGCGCAGCGGGTTCGGGTTCGCCCTCACCGGTCAGCAGCCACAGCCAGGTGCCCGGGTCGGCATCGCTCTGAGCGGGGGCCCCGTCGGTGGAGGCGCCGTCGGTGAGGGCCCCGCCGATGGAGGCCCTGTCGGTGGCTGCCCTGCCGACGGGAGATGCGTCGGTGAACAGGTCGACCAGTTCGGGTTCCGCGGCGTCCATCGCGGCGGCCACCATCGCGTCCACCGGTGCCTGCGGAGCGACCTCGAGCAGCACCGTGCGGCCTCGAACCGCGGCGTCGGCGCCGTCCGGCAGGGCCTGCTCCGCCGGCCCGCCACCCTCGTGGCGCACCAGCACCACCGAGTCGGGCAGGTGCGTCTGGGCACCGATCGCGTCAAGAACTCCCGGCCCCGCCCCGGGCAGGACCACCGCCACGACCCGTGCGGTCCGCCACCCCGAGGTGGAGCCCGGACGATGACTCGCTACCGGGTTCACGGTGTCGATACTCATCGTCCCCGCTCGTGCGATCAATCAGCTCACACGGCGCGTTTCTTGACCCGGCGTCGCTCCCGCTCGGAAAGCCCGCCCCAGATACCGAACCGCTCGTCGTTGGCCAGCGCGTACTCAAGGCATTCGGAACGCACCTCGCACGAAGCGCAGACGCGCTTCGCCTCGCGAGTGGAACCACCTTTCTCGGGGAAGAAGGCCTCAGGGTCGGTCTGGGCGCACAGCGCCCGTTCCTGCCACTCCAGCTCAGGCGGATAGGCCGCCGATGCGTCCTCCCCCAGTCCCTGTTCCAGCGACAGTGCCGGCTCAGAGGCGATCTGCAACGGGATCGCCGTCGGCTCGTGCACCTGGTGCCCTCCTCGACCCTCAAGACCAAAACATCCAAGATCAAAAGATCGGCGCCCCGCGCGGAAGCCGACCCGCTCACCCACTCCGCGTGCCCAGCCCACGATACGCACCGTTCCGATCCCGGGACGCTCCGTAGAGCACCTCGCCGACGATCAAGAACATGTGCCCGCGCTCGAACAACACTGAGGGAATTACACGCGTGTCGTAAGGGCCCCGTCAAGCTGGTCAGTGGTACTCGGTCGAACGGCTGATGAACTAATTCACCGAGTGATGGCGACTCACGGCGTGTCGCTCTCCGGCGTGGCGTTGTTGTTGCAGCGCAACGGAATGCACCGACTTGTGCAACCCTGCACCCCCGCACGGCGACCCTGCAGCGATCGCCCGGCGATCGCGCGGTGATCATGCAGAACCCCACCCCTCCCCGTGATCATGCAGAACTGCACGCCCCTGCCGGACCGCCCCACCCCCATCGTGATCATGCAGAACTGCACGCCGGGCAGCGGCCGGGCAGCCGGCTCGGACCGGGGCCGGACACCTGGGAGGATGGGCGCCGAGGCCAAGCCGACGCCGCAGCGAGAAGGACGAAGCAGTATGCGAATCACAGCCCTGGCCGGGGGGATCGGGGGCGCTCGGTTCCTGCGGGGCCTGCTCACCCACCTGAACGAGACCGGCGGCCCCGGCGCACATCAGGTCACCGTGATCGGGAACACCGGCGACGACGTCACCCTGCACGGCCTGCGGGTCTGCCCCGACCTCGACACCGTGATGTACACCCTCGGCGGCGGTATCCACGAGGAACAGGGCTGGGGCCGGACCGACGAGACGTTCACGATCGCCGAGGAGCTCGAGGCCTACGGATCCGAACCGCGCTGGTTCACCCTGGGTGACCGCGACTTTGCCACCCACATCGTGCGTACCCGAATGCTCGGCACCGGAGCGGGCCTCGACGAGGTGACTGCCGCGCTGTGCCGGCGCTGGGGGTTCGAGGCGCTCGGCGTCCGGCTGCTGCCGATGAGCAACGACCGGGTGGAGACGCACGTCGTGGTCCGCGACCGGAACGACCCGGAGGGCCAGGCACTGCGCACCATCCACTTCCAGGAGTGGTGGGTGCGGCTGCACGCCGCGGTTCCGGCCGAACGCATCCTGGCGGTCGGCATCGAGCAGGCCACCCCCGCGCCCGGGGTGATCGAGGCGATCACCGAGGCCGACGTGGTGCTGCTGCCGCCGTCCAACCCGGTGGTGTCGATCGGCACGATCATCTCGGTGCCCGGCGTCCGCGAGGCCCTGCGCGCGACGACGGCACCCGTGGTCGGCGTCTCGCCGATCATCGGCACGGCACCGGTGCGCGGCATGGCCGACGCCTGCCTGACCGCGATCGGGGTGGAGACCTCGCCGGCCGCGGTCGCCGGGCTGTACGCCGACTTCCTGGGCGGCTGGCTGGTGGCGGAGAAGGACCTGCCCGAGGTCGACGGCCCGCGGCAGCCCTATCCCGAAGGGGTCGCCGTGGTCGGGCGGCCGTTGCTGATGGACGACGTGCCGGCCACCGCCGCGATCGCCGCCGCGGCACTGGAGCTCGCCGAATCGCTGCGCGGTGAGTGAGCCGATCACGATCCGGGCGGTCGCCCTGCCCGGCGAGGTGCGCCCCGGTGACGATCTCGCGGCGGCGATCCTGGCCGCGTTCGGCAGCGCCGGGCTGACCCTGCAGGACGGCGACATCCTGGCCGTGGCGAGCAAGGTGGTGGCCAAGGCCGAGGGACGCTACCTGGCCGGGCTGGCCGCCGAGGAAGCCGTTGCCTCGCAGACGATCCGGGTGCTCGCGCAGCGGCGTACCCCGACCGGCGTGGCCCGGATCGTCGAGTCCACCTCGGGACCGGTGCTCGCGGCGGCCGGGGTCGATGCGTCCAACCTGCCCGACGGCGCCGGTCTGCTGGCCCTGCCCGCCGACCCGGATGCGTCCGCACGGCAGCTGCGCCACCGGCTGCAGCATCTCGTGGACGGCGAACACCATGCCCCGCAACGGGTATCACGGATCGGTGTGGTGATCACCGACACCCTGGGCCGGCCCTGGCGGGTCGGCCAGACCGACACCGCGATCGGTGCCGCCGGGGTACGCGTGCTCGAGGACCTGTCCGGAACCGACGACACCCACGGCCGGCCGATGCGGGTCACCCTGCGCGCCCTCGCCGACGAGATCGCCGCCGCGGCCGACCTGGTCAAGGGCAAGACCAGCGGCGCACCCGTCGCCCTGATCCGGGGTCTGGCCGATCTGGTCGGCGAGGACCACCCGGGTTCGGTCGCGCTGCTGCGCGGGCCCGCCGACGACTGGTTCCGCTACGGACACGCTGAGGCCGCCCGGGCCGCCCTCGGCGTCGATCCCGAGGATCTTCCCGACACGATCCAGCCGGTCACCCCGGACGACGCCCGATCCCGGCTGACCCGGGCGATCACGGTGGCCGGCAACGACTTTCGGACCGGCGACGGCTTCCGGGCCGGCAACGGCTTCCGTGCCGGCGAGGTGCAGATCGACGTCGACGAGGACCTGCCTGGCCTCCGGCTCACCCCGACCGGGTCGGACGCCGCGGCCTGGGTCGCCCTCGGCGTACTGGCCCAACGCCTGGTCGTCGCCGGCTGGGCCGAGGGGCTAACCCTGCGGATCGGGGACGTCGCACACCCCGCCGGTGGGACGGCCGACGAGAAGGCGACGCTCCTGCTGACCCTGGCCCCACCCCACCCGTGATCAGCGCTGCCACCACGGGGCGTTCTGGGCCGGCAGGATCTCGGTCCCGGGCCGGGCACTGCCGATCTCGGGCCCGGGCATCGCGTCGGTGGCTGACTCGGTGCGCGCCGAGGCCAGCCGCAACGAGCGCCGGGTCCGCGGGGCGTCCTCCCGCAGTTGTGCCGGCCAGTCCTCCC
>DAIOVT010000010.1:0-23936 GCA_036758885.1 Kineosporiaceae bacterium | reverse complement strand
AGGTCGATGCCGGCACCGCCCAGATCACCCTCGAGGTCGCCGTCCCGATCCCCACCCCGACCGCCGAACCCACGCCCACCGACTCGACCGACAACGGTGGCGGAGGCGACGGGGGTGGCGGCGGAGACGGCCAGCCCACCGACACCGGCAACGGCGACAACTCCGGCCAATAACCCGTGATCATGCAGAACTGCACGGCGAGCCGTGTTCGCGCTGGCTGCTCGCGACGGCAACCCACCCCGTGATCATGCAGAACTGCACGCCGCCCGGGCGCGCGTCGGCCCCCCACCCCAGCGTGATCATGCAGAAGTGCGTGCCGGTCACGTTCTCCTGAGCATCGGGCCCAAGGTTGCCGAGCGCTCCACGGCGTCCGGGGACCCACACATCTCGAGCCAGTTGGCGAAGAGGCGGTGACCGCCCTGGGTGAGCACCGACTCGGGGTGGAACTGCACGCCGTGCAACGGCAACCGCTTGTGCTGCAGGCCCATCACCACGCCGTCCGAGGTGGCCGGCTGATCGGCCCAGGCGGTGATCACCAGATCGTCCGGAACGGTCCCGGCCGGCACGGCGAGTGAGTGATATCTGGTGGCGGTGAACGGGTTCGGCAGGCCGCGGAAGACGCTGCTGCCGTGGTGATGAACCCGGCTGGTCATGCCGTGCATGAGTTCCGGAGCGTGGGTGACGGTTGCGCCGAAGACCTCGCCCAGGGCCTGGTGCCCCAGGCAGACGCCGAGCATCGGGACGGCGTGCTCGGCGCAGTAGCGGACCATCTCGGGGGTGACGCCGGCCGCGGCGGGAGTGCCCGGTCCGGGCGAGATCAGCACGCCGTCGACGTGGGCTGCCGCGTCGACGTCAACGGCGTCGTTCGCGCGCACGTCGCAGGCGGCGCCGAGTTGTGCCAGGTAGCCGACGATCGTCCAGACAAAGCTGTCGTAGTTGTCCACCACCAGAATCCGCACCCTCAATGGTGGCACCCACCCCGCGTGATCATGCAGAACTGCTCGTGGTGCCGGTGCAGTTCTGCATGATCACGAACTGGTGGGACGGCGGTGCGGTTCTGCATGATCACGCGGGGGTGGGTGAGCACTTCTGCATGATCACGGGGAGTGGCGTCGGCAGCGGCCTGTGAAGATCGAGGCGAGCACGGGGTCGAGGACGGCAGCGGTCAGGCTGTCGGCGCTCGGTCGGGGGTGTGGGGCGCGGATGGCGAGCTGGGTGGCCAGGCCGTAGGCGGTGGCGAGCACCCGGGCGGCGGACGCCGCGTCGTCCACGGTCTTGGCGACCTCGCCGCATTCCTTGCCGTTGCGGACGGCGATCGCGGTGCGCAGTTGCAGGTCGCGGTCGGCGGACGCCGCGATCTCGGCCAGCCGGGGATCGTGCAGGCCCTGGGCGATCAGGTTCTGGGTGACGTGCAGTTCGCGCAGCCGGGGTTCGTCGAGGGGCAGCAGTTCGCGGGTGGCGGAGCCGAGGATCGCGCGGATGGTCAGGCCGGCGGCCTCGCCGTCGGTGATCACCTGGGCGATGCGGAGGTCGCGCTGTTGCAGGCAGTCGGCGTAGGCGAACTGCAGCAACTCCTCCTTGCTGGAGAAGTAGTGCTGGATCAGGCCGACCGAGATCCCCGCTCCCGCAGCCACTCTGGCAAACGTGGTGGCCGTAAGGCCGTTCTCGGTGAGCCGCTCGGCGAAGCTCCGCGAGATCAGGGCGCGGCGTTCGTCGTGGTCGGCGGTCCTGGGCACTTGATAACCATACCGCGATATGGTTAAGGTTCCAATATGGCTATATGGAAATGGCGAGTCGCCGGATCGGCGCTGTCGGCTCTGCTGCTGGGCGGGGTGGTGACAGCCTCGGCCGGGGCCGCCTCGTCAGGATCGGTGGAGACCACCCCGCCGTCCGTCGGGGCCACGCTCACGGACGAACTCGACGACTTCGTGGCGGAGCAGCAGACACGTACCGGCAGTCCGGGTGTCGCGTACGCGCTGGTCGGTCCGGAGGGGGTGCAGCACGCCGGTTACCGCGGTGTCGACGGCAACGGTGATCCTGTCACCGAACGCACCGCCTTCCTCTGGGGTTCGGTGTCCAAGCCGGTGACCGCGACCCTGATGCTGCAGCTCGCGGCGACGGGCACGCTCGACCTGGACGCATCGGTGATCCGGTACCTGCCCGAGTTCCGGCTGGCCGACAAAGCGACGTCCGACACGATCACGTTGCGGCAGTTGGTCGATCAGTCCAGCGGCATCCCCGGCCTGTTGAACCTGACCGACCGGGCCGGGGATCGCCGTCCGGGCGAGGTGCTGCCCGAGCTGCGTGATGTCGCGCTCGAGCACCGCCCCGGTGCCGCGCACACCTACTCAAGCGTCAATTACATGGTGCTTGCCGCGGCGGTCGAGAGGGTCACCGGACGATCGTTCGCCGAGGTGCTCACCCAGCGATTGCTCGGCCCCGCCGGCATGTCCGGCGCGATCACCACCGGTACCGCAGCGGCGCAGCGTCTGCCCGCCGGCAATCGCTACCTCTTCGGCGTCCCACGATCGTTCGAAACCCCCTATGACAGTGCGGGTCTCAGCTCGGGATACCTCGGCGGGACGCTCGGTGACCTGGCTGCCTTCGCCCGGATCAACCTGACCGGTGGCCCGCTGCTGAGCGACCGACAGCGGGCGGCGCTGCACACCGCCGCGGCGAGCACCGGGCCCGATCAGGGCTACGCCATGGGCTGGCGCACCTGGCCGGTGTTCGGCTCGAAGGCTCCGATGGTCTGGCACGGCGGTGCGGTTCCCGGCTTCCAGAGCTCGATAATCGTTCTGCCGGAGCGGAATCAGGCGATTGTGGTGCTGCAGAACGTCTACGGGTCGTTCCAGGAGAACGAGTTGCTCGACACCGGGTGGGGACTGGCCTCGATCGTCTCGGGCGCCGACCCGGTGAGCCACCGGGACGGCCCGCTCTATCCCGCGCTCCTGGCCGTGCTCGGTCTGGTCGTCGTAGCACTGCTCGCGGCGATCGTCGTGTCGCTGCTCCGCCAGCGCCGCAGCCGGGCCGCCGGTGGTGAGTCTCGCAGCGGCCGTGTCCGGATCGGCGTCCTGGCCTGCTGGCTGCTCGGTCTCGGTGTTCTGGGCTACGGCCTGCTGTCGCTGCCGGCGCAGTTCGGCGTCGGCCTGACCCAGGTCGCCCTGTGGGCACCGGACGTCGCCGTCCTGTTGTGGGCGGCACTCGGATCGACCGCGATCACGATGCTGGTACGCATCGCCGTGGCCTCACGCGGCGCCCGGGGCCCCCGGCGGGATGAACGGCAGATCGGCCGGGGCCCCGTGCTCGATCAGGTCGAGTAGCGCCGCGGTGTCGAGATGTTCGGCGACCAGGTCGGCGAGCGCGTCCAACTGGGCCGCCCGGGACGCGGCGAAGCTGATCGGTTCTGCCGCAGGGAGTTCGCGCCCGGCCCGGTCGGCCACGTCGGCCAGGAAGGCCCGCCGGAAACCGTCGCTCTCCCAGGCGCCGTGCCAGGTCGTGCCCTGCACGGCGCCGGATCGGCAACCGTCGAGGAACGCCTCGGCGCCCGCATCGACGCTGGCGATGCCGTGATGGATCTCGTAGGCGGTGGTCACCTTCTCGCCGTAGGCGGTCCCGGTGCGCCGTCCGGTGATCTTCTCGGCCCCGAACACCACGTCGACCGGCAGAAGCCCCAGCCCGGCAACGGCTCCGGCACCCGACTCGACGGTGTCGGTGATGGTTCGGGCGAGCATCTGGTACCCCCCGCAGATCCCCAGGACGGCGCCCCCGGCGGCCGCGCGCCGGATGACCGCAGAGGCGATTCCGTTGCGCCGCAACCAGTCCAGGTCGTCGACGGTGGCCCGGCTGCCGGGCAGGACGACGAGGTCGGCGCCGTCGAGGTCGCGGGGCGACGTGGTCCAGCGCAGGTCGACACCCGGTTCCAGGCCCAGTGCCTCGACGTCGGTGGAGTTGCTGATCCGGGGCAGCCGGACGACGACGACCCGCAGCCGGTCTTCATCCGGGGCGCGGGCGCCAGGGGCGGCGAGGTTGTCCAGCGAGAGGCTGTCCTCGAGATCGAGGGCCAGACCGGTGGCCCAGGGCAGCACCCCGAGCATCGGACGACCGGTCAGGGTGGTGAACATGTCCAGGCCGGGCTGCAACAGGGCCGGATCGCCGCGGAACTTGTTGACCACGAAGCCGCTGAGCAAGTCCTGGTCGGCCGCGGCGAGCAGGGCCAGGGTGCCGTACATGGCGGCGAAGATGCCGCCCCGGTCGATGTCGCCGACCACGATCGTGGGAATGCGGCGTGCCCTGGCCAGACCCATGTTGACGAAGTCACCATCGCGCAGATTGATCTCGGCGGGGCTGCCGGCACCCTCGCAGACCACCACGTCGAACCGCGACCGCAGATCGTCGTAGGCCTCGAAAGCCTTCTGGCGCAGGGCGTCCCGCAGATCGCGGTACCCCATCGCGGACGCTTCGCCGTACGGTCGGCCCATCAGCACCACGTGTGAGCGCCGATCGCTGCCCGGTTTCAGCAGCACCGGGTTCATCGCGGCCTCGGGTTCGATGCCGCAGGCCGCGGCCTGGGCCACCTGCGCCCGGCCGATCTCGGCGCCGTCGGCGGTGACCGCCGAGTTGTTGCTCATGTTCTGCGCCTTGAACGGCGCGACGCTGATCCCCTGCCGATGCAGCCAGCGGCAGATCGCCGCGGTCAGCACCGACTTGCCGGCATCGCTGGTGGTGCCGGCGACCAGCAACGACCCGCTGACGGATGCCGGTCTGCGGTTCACCTGCGCAGGCAACCACACCGCGTGCTCGGTGCTCAACCTGCCGGGCCGCGGCCGGCGGACGGCGCGAGAAGTGTTTCGCCCGTTCTGCCGAGGGCCGACGAAACCCCGGCAGAACGGGCGAAGTCCCTAGATGCGCTGCAGCGCCGCGGAATCGGCCCGGCGGTGCGTCGCGCGGTGGGTGTCGGTCGGCGGTTCACCCGTTCGGTGGAGCAGTGCCCAGAACTCCGGCTGCACCGAACGTCGCACACCCTCGGCGATACCGGGGTCGCGGTCGAGCAGGTAGGCGAGGTGCCTGGCCGCGTGCGCCGCGACATGGTGGGTGTGCAGGTCCCCGGGAGCCGGCCGCAGCGGGTCGCCCGAGCAGACGATGGCCGGCGCCGGCAGCGGGGTCAGCAGATCGGTCTCGGGGGCGACCGGGGCCACGGCGTAGGTGAGCACCACGGTGCCGTCGTCCTCGTGCCGCCAGGAGGTGGAGTGCAGCACCTCGGCCGGGATCGCGGCCACCACCGACATCTCCCTGGCCTGCTGGTCCGGGGTGAGCCGGTTGTCGAGCTCGGTGCGATCGAGGCGGTACCCGAGCGCGGGGACGTCACTGCCGACCGGGTGCCGGACGATTCCCAGCCCGATCAGTTCGACATCCACCCTGCGCATCAGTACTCACCTCGGCAGTCGCCGTCCGATGGTTAGATGCGACACAGTAGCAATAAGCCCCGATATCCGGACCTGCCCGAACCGGTAGGTGGACCCTCCGGTCCGCCGGGTCAGGCCGAGGCGAGACAGGTGCGGCAGACGCCGGACAGGGCGACGTGACCGGGGTCGAGTTCGAAGCCGAGCTTGCCGGTGAGCTGCCGCGCGGCGTCGTCCAGAACCCCCGCCGGCGCATCCTGGACGCTTCCACACCGGCGACACTGCACGTGCAGGTGCGGCCCGTGGTCGCCGGTGAGGTGGTAGGCCGTGGCGCCGTGGCCGACATGCACGTGCTGCACCACGCCCAGCTCGGCGAACGCCTCGAGCACCCGGTAGACGCTGGCCCGGTGCACCCGGGGGTCGGCCTCGGCGACGGCGGTGACCAGTTCCTCGGCGGCCATGTGGCCACCCCGCCGGGCGAGCACGGCGAGAACCACCCGGCGCGGGTTGGTCATCCGTTCGCCGCGACGGCGTAGTCGGGAGGCGACCGACGAGGTGAGTTCATCGATGTCGACGCTCGGCGCTGCGGAGTGTGCTGGGCTCACCCCACCAGTGTGACCCACCCCGCTGTGCCCACCCACCCGTGATCATGCAGAACCGCACGCCCACCCCCTCGTGATCATGCAGAACTGCACGCTGTCACCCGCCCGCGGTGTCGGTGTGCCCCAGCGAACGGCCCGGCGCCACGACGTCGCGGACGCGTCGTTTCAGCTCGGCGATCTCGGGAAAACCGTGATCGGTCTTGCGGTTCCAGACCGTGCCCTCGCCCACGGCGACCCGGAACATCGCCCCGTGCGCCGGCACCAGCAGCACCCCGCCGAGCTCGTCGGCGAAGGTCTGCAGCAATTCGCCCTGATACCACTGCGCCCGCAACAACCAGCGGCAGTCGACGCAGTAGTGGATGGTCACGATCGGCTTGTCCACCCGGCCATTCTTCTCGATCGGCTGGTTCTTGATCGGCTCGTTCTTGATCAGGCCGTTCTCATGGACGGCGCCCGGTCACCGATCGACCAGGCTCAGGGACGGCTCGTCGTAGCGCTCACCGGCCACGCCGATCCGGTCGACCAGCGCGTTCAGGTCGGCGATGTCGTCGGCGGAGAGTGCCACCGTGGTCGCGGCCGCGTTCTCGTCGATCCGCTGCCGCCGCCGGGTGCCCGGGATCGGCACCACGAACGGCTGCTGGGCCAGCAGCCAGGCCAGCGCGATCTGCGCCGGCGCGGCCCCGCGGGACGACGCGAGCGCCTGCACATGATCGATCAGGGCCTGATTGGCGGCGAGGTTCCCGGCCTCGAAACGCGGTAGCCGGGAACGGATCTCGCCGTCGGTGAACGATGCGTCCGGGGTGACCGCGCCGGCGAAGAAGCCCCGGCCGAGCGGGCTGAACGGCACGAACCCGATGCCCAGCTCGGCGCACGTGGGCAGCACCTCGGCCTCGGGGTCGCGGGTCCACAGCGAGTACTCGCTCTGCACCGCCGTCACCGGGAACTCGGCGTGCGCCCGCCGGATCGTCGCCGCGCCGGCCTCGGAGAGCCCGAAGTGCCGCACCTTGCCCTGCGCGACGAGTTGGCCGACGGCGCCGGCGACGTCCTCGATCGGCACGTCCGGGTCGACCCGATGCTGGTAGAAGAGGTCGATCGTCTCGACGCCGAGCCGCCGCAACGACGCCTCGGCCACCTCGACGATGTGCTCGGGCCGCGAGTCGGTGCCCTGCATCGCGCCGTCGACGATGCGCCAGCCGAACTTGGTCGCGACCACCACCTGGTCGCGGATCGGGGCGATCGCCTCACCGACGAGTTCCTCGTTGACGAAGGGCCCGTAGATCTCGGCGGTGTCGATGAAGGTGATGCCGCGCTCGACCGCGTACCGCAGCACGTCGATCATGTCGCCGCGATCGCCCGGGTTGGGTCCGTACCCCATCGACATACCCATCGCGCCCAGGCCGATGGCCGAGACCTCGAGGCCCTGTCCGAGGGTTCTGGTGTGCATACCGGCTCCTGCTCTACCCGTCGGTGTTCGGTTGCTGCCCCCAGTCAACTCCTCCACCGGGCATCGCCGCAGCGGGCCGGCAGCAGCGGGCTGACAGCATGGTGTGGTGCCGAGCCAGCTGTCGCCGCCCGTGGCGCTCGCCGCCGTCGCACTGGTGCTGTTGGCGACCGGGGTCTCGTTCTGGGCCCGGCTGGGTGCCACCCGTGACCAGGGCGTCGCCGCGCTGCGGGCGGTGGTGCAGCTCGCCGCGGTGTCGCTGGTGATCGCCGCCGTGCTGCGCTCGCTGCCCGCCTCGATCGGCTTCGCCGCGGTCATGGTGCTGATCGCCGCGGTCACCTCGGCCCGCCGGATCGGCGCGGCGCGGGCCTGGCCCTGGGTGGCGATGGCGCTGCTGACCGGGGTGCTGCCGGTACTGGTGATCGTGTTCGGCAGCCGGTCGGTGCCGTTGACCGGGGCGGCGCTGGTGCCGTTCGCGGGCATCGTGATCGGCGGTGCGATGACCGCGAGCAGCCTCACCGGACGGCGCTGCTTCGCCGCCCTGCGCGAGGAGCGCGGCGCCTTCGAGGCGGCCCTGTCGATCGGCCTGACCCGTTCCGAGGCAATCGGTCTGGTGATCCAGCGGCATCTGCCCGAGGCGTTGGTGCCCGGCCTCGACCAGACCCGCACCGTCGGGCTGGTCACCCTGCCGGGTGCCTACGTCGGGGTGCTGCTCGGCGGCGGATCCGCGGTGCAGGCCGGCACCGCGCAGTTACTGGTGCTGGTCGGACTGATGGCGGCCCAGGTGATCGTCGTGGTGGTCACGGCGGCCCTGATGCGCAGCGGCCATCTGCTCGCCGCGGACCTGCGCGAACTCCCCGCCTGATCGTCGCGGCGGCGGCCGGGCTGAGAATCGCCTGTGCATCCGGACGTATCGCCGCACCCCCGGATCACCGCCGCCGTGCTCGGCCTGGTGGGCCACGCCGAGCTGGTCGCGCCGGCCGCCAGGGTGAGCGCGCCGGTCAGGTTCATCATGCAGTGGGACGACGAGTTCGTCGCCCGGGCCGACGCCCTGGCGCTCTACGACGCGCTCGGCTCGGCGGAGAAGTCGCTGCACGCCAACCCGGGCAGCCACGCGGACGTGCCGCGGGAGGAGCGGGACAGCGCCGAACGGTTCCTGATCCGGCACCTGTCCTGACCCGGCCCGCTCACTGCCCGGCCCGGCCCGTCCGGCCCGTCCGGCCCGTCCGGCCCGGCGGGTCCGCCCGGTTCAGCTGATCCACCCGGGGCACCGGCCGGTCGCCGTGCGGGCCGAACAGGTGCAGGATCTCGACGACCGAGTCGCCGTCCGGCCCGAACCAGTGCGGCACCCGTGGATCGAACTCGGCCGTCTCGCCGGTCTCGAGCAGGTGTTCCTCCTCGCCGAGGATCAGCCGCAACCGGCCGGCCAGCATGTACAGCCAGGCGTGCCCGTCGTGCGAGCGCAGCCGTGGTTCGCGGGGGCCGAGCACATGCTTGAAGACCTGCACCCGCCCCGGGTGACGGGTCAGCGGGACGATCACCCCGCCGCTGGTGTGCCGGTGCGGTTCCAGGTGCACCCGCGGGTCGCCGCTGGCCGGGGCGTCGACCAGCTGGTCCAGCGCCACCCGGAACTCCCGGGCCAGCGGAATCAGCAGGTCAAGGGTGGGTTGCCGGTGTCCGGTCTCGAGCCGGGACAGGGTGCTGACGGTCAGTCCGGTGCTCCCGGCGAGTGCCGCCAGGGTCAGCCCGCGGGCCCGGCGCAGCGCCCGCACCCGCGGGCCGATCGCCTCGAGCACGCGGCTGAGCTCGTCGTCGCCCTCGGTGTCCCCGTCGTCCACCGCGTCGCCGTCCACAACGGTCAGTTTTGCAGATTCCGCAACAACGCTGGAGCCTCAGCCAGGCCCCTGATCAGACTCACCAGGTGCCTGAACCCGCGCCGACCACCGTCGCTGCCGCCCCCGCCCCGACCGGACTGACGGTGCTGACCGTGCGGCGGCGCTGGTCGATCCTCGCGATCTGCGCCTCGGCACTGTTCCTGGTCGGTCTGGACACCACGATCGTGACCGTCGGGCTGTCACAGATCGGCGCCGGCCTCGGCGCCGAGCCCGGACGCCTCGCCTGGGTGGTCGACGCCTACACCGTGGTCTTCGCCGGTCTGCTGATGACCTCGGGCGCGCTGGCCGACCGGTTCGGACGGCGCCGGGTGTTCCGGATCGGTCTGGTCGTCTTCGGTGCCGCCTCGCTGGCGTGCGCGTTCGCGCCGTCCCTGGAGGTGCTGATCGCCTTCCGTGCGGTACAGGGTGTCGGTGCCTCGATGCTCACCCCGGTGGCGTTGGCGATCGTGGTGACAGCGATGTCCGACCCGGTCGAGCGGGCCCGGGCGATCGGCGTCTGGGGCTCGATCTTCGGGATCAGCATGGCCGCCGGGCCGGTCGCCGGCGGCGCACTGCTGGGCGTTCTCGACTGGCGTGCCCTGTTCTGGATCAACGTGCCTCTCGTGCTCGCCGCCCTCGTACTGGTCGCTCTGCTGGTACCCGAGTCGCGGGCGGAGCGGCCGCGTCCGCTCGACCTGCCTGGCCAGGGCCTGCTCGTGCTACTGCTCGTCACCGTTGTCGGGCTGCTCATCGAGGCTCCCCGAATCGGTTGGGCGGCAACGGTTTCCCTCATCGGCTACGGCGTTCTGGCGGTGTTGCTGATCGCGTTCGCCGCTGTCGAGAGGCGCACCGCGCATCCGCTTGTCGAACCGGGGCTGTTCCGCTCGGCACCCCTGGCCGGTGCAGCACTGGGCGCCGTCGTCGTGTTCGTGGCGTTCAGCATGACCCTGTTGATGACCACGCTGCTGTTGCAACGGGTGCAGGGCTGGACGCCGCTGAACGCGGGTATGGCGATCCTGCCGATGGCGGTGGGCGCCACCGTGTTCGCACCGGTGTCGGGTGATCTCGTCGGACGCCGCGGGCCTCGTCCACCGCTGCTGCTGGCCGCCGGATTCATCACCGGTGGGGGACTGTTGCTGACCGGGCTGGCCCGCGGATTCAGCCTGCCACTGCTGCTCGCCGCCTACCTGATGATCGGCGTCGGACTCGGGTTCGCGAACGCCCCGATCACCAACACCGCGATCAGTGGTCTGGCCCCCGAACGGGCCGGGGTGGCCAGCGGAATCACCTCCACCTCACGGCAACTGGGCACGGCGATCGGCATCGCGGTGGCCGGCAGCCTGGTCGCCGGGGTCGCCCCTGAACGCCTCTCCGCGGCCGCACTTCCCGGCTGGCTGATCATCACCGGTTGCGGCCTTGCCGTGCTGCTCACCGCGGCCACCGCCCGACGCCGTCAGTAGCCGGCACCCGGAACTCAGGCCGACAGCTCCGCGGCCAGAGCGGAGACGGTCTCGTGCACCGCACCGATGAACTCGGCGACCTGGGCGGGCCGGAACCTGATCGAGGGCACCGACAGCGTCACCGAGGCGATCGCGCGGTTGTCCTCGCCGGCCCGGATCGGCAGCGCGACGGCGCACAGACCGCGCTCGCTGGTTCCCCGGTTGATCGCATGACCGCGACGGCGCACCGTGGCCAGCTCGCGGTGCATGGCGGCGACGCCCGCGGCGTCCAGGTCCATCTCGGCGATCCCGTCCGCCGGGTACAGCTCGTCGAGCTCGGCCTGGGGCAGGTCGGCGAGCAGCGCCTTGCCCGCCGCGGTGATGTGCGCCGGCATCACCTGGCCGGCCCGGACGCCGATGCGCAGCATCTGCTGCGACTCCACACTCATCAGGAACCGCACCTGCCGGTGCACCAGGATCGCCAGGTGACTGGTCTCGTTGGTCACCGCGGTGAGTTGCTGCAGGTGCGGGCGGCCGATGTCGAGCAACCGGGTGCGGCTGCGCTGCGACCCGCGCAGCCCGAGCAGCGCCGGGCCCATGCCGTAGCTGCGGTCGCCCGCCTGCTGCGCGAACTGCCGGTAGACCAGCGTGCCCAGCAGCCGGTGCGCGGTGGACGGCGACACCCCGAGTTCCTTGGCCGCCTCGGTGACCGTGATCCGGTCCCCCTTGGCCAGCAGCAGAACCAGGAGCAGAGCGTTGTCGACCGATTCGAGGTGAGCCACCCGTCGATGATGGGTCCGCCCGGCCGGTGGCACACGCCGACGCGCTGGGGGCCTACCGCCGGGCAGCGGCCGGTCACTGCCCGCAGTGGCGCCCGCCGCGGTCAGAACTGGGCCCGATCGGCGGTGACCAGGTCGCCGTCCAGCAGCGCGGCCGCGCGCCGTCCGGCGACCAGGTGCGGCAGCACCAGGCGGGCGAACCAGCGGCCGGCGCTCACCCGGCGGTGCAGCTCGGCGCGACCGGACCCGGCGTTCGGTGCGGCGGCCTCGGCCGCGGTGCCGTCGGCTGCGGCGCCCCCGGTCGCCGGGTCGCCGTCCAGCAGGGCCAGAGCGGTCTCGGCGGCGCGCAGCAACAGCCAGGCGACGACCAGATCGCCGAGCGCCAGCAGCAGCGCGGTGGCGCCGAGGGCGGCCACGGCCAGGTCGTTCTCGGCCCGGGCCAGGGTCAGGTCGATCTGCCCGCGCAGCGCCTCGGCGGCCTCGGCGAGCAGGCCCGACTCCTCGGCGAGCCGGGGCAGGGGGGCCAGCCGGGTCGCGGTGGCCTCGATCTCCTCGAGCAGGTCGCCGATCACCGCGCCCTTGTCCCGCACCAGCCGCCGGGTGAGCAGGTCGAGCCCCTGGATGCCGGTGGTGCCCTCGTAGATCGCGTCGATCTTGGTGTCCCGCACGTACTGCTCCAGCGGGTAGTCGCGGGTGTACCCCGACCCGCCCAGGGTCTGCAGCGACTCGGTGGCCAGCACCTGGAACGAGCGTTCCGCGCACCAGGTCTTCACGATCGGCAGCAGCAGCCGGTGCCGGTCCCCGGCGGCCGCGTCGCGGCGTCCCCGATGCCGGGCGGCCTCGATCCGGTCGATCTGCGAGGCGGTGTAGAGCACCAGCGCGCGGGCACCCTCGGCGTGACTGCGCTGGGTCAGCAGCGACCGACGGACGTCGGGGTGGTCGACGATCTCGACCGGGCGGCCCTCCTGCGGAAGCCCGGGCAGGCCGGTGCCCTGCACCCGGATCTCGGCGTACTCGCGGGCGTTGAGGTAGCCCGACGAGAGCGTCGCCGCGGCCTTGGCGCCGACCATCATGCGCACGTAGGTGATGATCTCGAACATCTGCCGCAGACCCTCGTGCCGATCGCCGAGAAGCGTTGCCACAGCGGGGGAATCGTCGCCGAAGGTGAGCTCGCAGGTGGGTGCGCCGATCACTCCCATCTTCTTCTCCAGGGCGCTGACCCGCACCCCGTTGCGTCCGAGCAGGTCACCGGTCCGCGGGTCGAACCGGTGGTTCGGGACGACGAACAGCGACAACCCCTTGGTGCCCTCGCCGCCCGCGCCGGGTATCCCCTGCGGGCGGGCCAGCACCATGTGCACGACGTTCTCGGCGGCGTCGTGCTCGGCCCAGGTGATGAACCGCTTGGTGCCCTCGACGTGCCACTCGCCGCCGGGTTGCGGCACTGCCCGGGCCCGGGCGCTGCCGACGTCGGAGCCGGCATCGGCCTCGGTGAGAACCATGGTCACGCCCCAGTGCCGCTCGAGGACGATCTCGGCGAGCCGGCGCTGTTCGGGCGTGCCCTGCTCGTGCAGCAGCGTCACCACCTGCGGCACGAGCTGGGTGCACATGGCCACGGCCGGGTTGGCGCCGAGCACGAACTCCGTTGCGGCCCAACGCAACGACGGCGGCAGGTGCACGTCGGTCAGGTCGGCCGGCAGATCGAGCCGCGGCCACTCCGAGGCGAGATGATCGCGGACGGCGTCGCGCAGCGCCTCGGGCAACCGCACCTCGCCGGTCTGCGGATCGAAGCCGATGCCCTCGCGGTCGGCCGCCGCGAAGCTCGGTGCCAGCTTGGTGTGTGCGTGCTGCCGGATGCTGCGCAGCACGTCTCGCGCGGTATCCCGGTCGATCTCCGGGAACGCCTCGGCGTTCTGCGCGGTCTCGGCCCGGAACACCTCGTAGAGCAGGAACTCGGTGTGCGCCAGGTCGGATCGGTAGTGGCTCATCGTCGCTCCGCTCGGTTCGGGTGCAGCCGGCCGGTTCGGCACCGCTGCGTTCGGGCCCGGCTCAGGGGTAGTAGCGGAACACCGGCTCGGCGACGCAGGCCGGTCGCTCGCCGCCCTCGATCTCGACGACGGCGTCGAAACAGATCTGGTAGGCGCCCTTGCCGAGATCGGTGACCTCTTTCGGCTTGACCTGCAACCGGATTCGCGACCCGACCGGCACTGGTGAGGTGAACCGCACCTTGTTCAGCCCGTAGTTCACCTTGGTGGTGGCGCCCTCGATCTGCAGGGTCTGCTCGAACAGCGGGATCACCAGGGAGAGGGTCAGATAGCCGTGCGCGATCGTGGTGCCGAACGGTCCGGACGCCGCGCGCTCGGGGTCGGTGTGGATCCACTGGTCGTCGTCCGCGGCGACCGCGAACCGGTCGATCCGCTGTTGGTCGATGCTGATCCACGGGCTGGGCGGAAGGGTGATCCCGGTCAGGCTCTGCAGCTTGTCCAGCGTGACGTTGGTGGTCATCTCAGCTCTCCTCCTTGACCAGACCGAGAATGCGGGCGGCGTTGTCCTTCATGACCAGCTCGCGGACGCCGTCCTTGAGTTCGAGGGCCTCGAAGTCGGACATCCAGCGTTCGGGGTCGATCACCGGGTTGTCGGTGGCGAACAGCATCTTCCGCCGCAGCAGCCCGTTCATCGCCCGGACCAGTTGCGGCGGAAAGTATTTCGGCGACCATCCGGACAGGTCGATGTAGGCGTTCGGCTTGTGCGTGACGATCGAGATCGCGGCGTCCTGCCAGGGGATCGAGGGGTGCGCCATGATCACGGTCAGGTCGGGGAAGTCGGCACAGACGTCGTCGATCAGCATCGGGTCGGAGTAGCGCAGCTTGATCCCGCCGCCACCGGGCATGCCGGCGCCGATCCCGGTCTGACCGGTGTGGAAGACCACCGGCAGCCGGTGTTCGGCGAGCACCTCGTACAGGCCGAACGCGGAACCGTCGTTCGGTGCGAACTCCTGCAGGCTCGGGTGCAGCTTGAGCCCGCGGATCCCCTTGTCCGCGATCAGCTCTCGCAGTTCGGCCGCGCCGTCCGCACCCTTGGCCGGGTCGATGCTGGCGAACGGGATGAACACGTCGGGAAACTCGGCGGCGCCGGCGACGACGTCCTCGTTGCTGATCCGCTGATGCCCGAGCTTCTTCTCGGCGTCCACGGTGAAGATCACCGCGGCCAGCCGCAGCGCCCGGTACCGCTCGCCGATCTGCGCGATCGTCGGGGTGCGTTCGCCGGCCTTGAAGTACTTCGCCGAGGCGTCCAGGAAGTCCTGCGGCAGTGCGGTGTGGCCGTGGTCGTCGATCTCGGCGTGCACGTGGGTGTCGATGCCGACGATGTGGTCGAGGTCGATGGTCATGGCGTTCCTCAGGCGTTCTCGGGCGGCGTCGGCAGCTGCTCGCCGACGCTCTGCTGGTGCGGGGCGAACCTCTCCGGCCAGGCGGTCGCGATCGCGTCCGCCGACCAGCCGCCGTCGGCGTACTCGGTGATCAGTTGATCGGTGTGTGCGTAGAGCGAGAGCCGGTCACCGCCGATGCCGATCGCCTGACCGGTGATGCCGGCGGCGGCGTCGGAGGCGAGGAAGGCGACCAGGCCGGCGACGTCCTGCGGGGTGCCGAAACCCAGCTCGCGGCGGGCGAACGGCGGCAGCGGCTCGCCTGCCTCGAGCGCGTCGATGTAGGGCTTGAGGAACGGCACGGTCGCGGTCATGCCGGTGGCGGCGACCGGGACGATCGCGTTGGCGGTGATCCGGTCGCGGGCCAGTTCCATCGCCCAGACCTTGGCGAAGGCGACGATGCCGGCCTTGGCGGCCGCGTAGTTGGTCTGCCCGAAATTGCCGTACTGCCCTGCGGGAGAACCGATCAGCACCAGCCGGCCGCCCTCGCCCTGCTCCTTCATCGCCGCGACGGCCGCCCGGGCGGTGGTGAAGGTGCCGCGCAGGTGCACGTCGATGACGGTGTCGAAGTCGTCGTCCGTCATCTTCCAGAGCACCTTGTCGCGCAGCACGCCGGCGTTGGCGACCAGGACGTCGATGCGTCCGAACTCCTTGACCGCCGCCTCGACCAGGGCCTCGGCGGTCGAGGCCGGGCCCACCGCGGCGGCGACCGCGGTGGCCTTGCCGCCCGCGCCGCGGATCGTCTCCGCGGCCGCCTCGGCGATCTCGGGGTCGATGTCGTTGACCACGACCGCGGCGCCGTCGCCGGCCAGTCGCTGGGCGTAGGCCAGGCCGAGGCCCCGGCCGCTTCCGGTGATCACGGCAACTTTGCCATCGAGATTCACGAGTACCTCCGAGACATCGATAAGTCGTTGCAGAAAACCATAATCGCAAATATCAACGATTGGCTAGGACCATCTCTGGTGATCGCAGTGATCGCTGTTAGCCTTCGACCGTGGCACCCGATCTCCCTGCGGCACTGGCCGACGACCTGGGCTTCCTGCTGGCCCGGGCCTCCGGCGTGGCGGTGCGTGCGGCCAACGACGCGCTGCTGGACCAGGGCCTGCGGGTTCGGCACCTGTCGCTGATGCAGCTGATCGCCGATCAGCCGATGACCCAGCGCGAGGTCAGCGCGGGCCTGGGCCTGGACCCGAGCAACGTGGTCGCCCTGGTCGACGATCTCGAGCGGCTGGAGCTGGTGCAACGCCTGGCTTCCCCGCGTGATCGGCGCACCCGGCTGGTCGAGCTGACCCCGCGCGGTCGCAACCGGCTGGGCGCCGCCCGCACAGCGGCGGACGACGCCCTCGCCGGCGCCCTGTCGGGCCTGACCGCCAAGCAGCGCGACCAACTCGCCGGCCTGCTGCGCGCCGTCCGCTGAATCAGGCGCTCGCCGAGACCGGCCGGTCCGGTTCGGGTTGTACCGCATCGACCGACTCCCAGGTCAGCGGGATCGGCCGGAACATCTCCGGCTCCTGGTCGGGGGTCAGCGCGGTCGGTCCCCAGATCCAGTCGATGAAGCTGTAGTCGCCGGTGGCACGCGCGGTGAGCAGGGCGTTGCGGATCTCGCGGGCCTCGCCGTCCAGGTGCCACAGGTCGCCCCAGACCCGGCCGGTGCTGAGCACCCGGCGGCAGTGCTCGGGACGCACCGCGTTGTAGGCCGCGGTCGCGGCGTCCCAGTCGACGCCGGACGGTTCGCCGTCGCCGCGGCGCTCGGCCGGCACCAGCGCGGCCTGGGCGCCGACGTGTTCGGCGAGCACGAACGCGTCCTCCATCGCCATGATCGCGCCCTGGGCCATGTACTGCAGCGGCGGGTGCGCGGCGTCGCCGGCGAGCACGATGCGTCCGCTGACCCAGTTCGCGATCGGATCCCGGTCGTACATCCGCCACCAGCGGTCCCGCCACATCAGCGGAATGCCGCTGCGCACCGCGTCACAGGAGCCCTCGAAGGCGCCGTCCAGCTCGTCGGGAGTGCCCCAGTCCTCCTCGCCGGCAAGGGCTTTGGGCGACTGGAAGACGGCGACCTGGTTGAACATCTCGCCGCTGCGCAACGGGTACTGCACGAAGTGCCGGCGCGGTCCGACGTAGAGCACGACGGCGTCCTCGTGCACCTCGTTGGCCCGCACCTGCTCGATCGGCAGGGCGCCGCGGTAGGCGACGTAGGCCGAGCTCACCGGTTCGTCGTCGACCAGCAGCGAACGGGCCACCGAGTGCATGCCGTCGGCCGCGATCACCAGCGGCGCGCTCTCGCGGCGTCCGTCGGCGAAGACCGCGGTGGCGCCGTCGGGCTGCTGTTCGTAGGAGACGCACCGGGCCGAGTTGATCAGTTCGACACCGAGCCACTGCGCCGCGCGCAGCAGCGTGGCGTGCAGGTCGCTGCGGTGGATCACCATGTACGGGAAGCCGTATCGGCGTTCGACGTCGGCGAGATCGAGCTCGGTCAGCAGGCTGCCGTCGATCGCGTCGTACATGATCATCGACTTCGGGACGACGCCGAGACCCTTCACCTCCTCGAGCAGTCCCCAGTGGTCGAGGATGCGGGTGCAGTTCGGTGCGATCTGCAGGCCCGCGCCGACCTCACCGAACTCGGCGGCCTGTTCCAGCAACCGCACGCGCAGCCCCTTGCGGGTCAGCGCGACGGCGCAGCTGAGCCCGCAGATGCCACCACCGACGACCACGACGTCGGGTCGGGGGCCGGGCGGCGGTTCGGGAGCGATGTGTGACATGGCCTCTCCTTCGTCGGACTGCTACAGCCAGGGCGGCAGGTCGGGCAGGGCGGGACGGTCGGGGTGCCGCAGCCGCCCGCCCGGGCGGCCGGTCAGCCAGGCGGCGATCGCCGGCGCCCCGCCGCTGACCCGCACCGCGGGGCCTGCCCCGGCCACCTCGACGACGCCGGGCAGGCCGGTGATCTCGAGGGTGAGCGCGGGGCCGGTCGCGCCGGCCGAACGCTTGGCGGCGACGTCGTCGATCAGGGCCAGCAGGAAGTCGTGCGGCAGATCGGCGAAGGCCGGGCCGTCGGCCAGGTCGACGGTGTGCACCAGCACCTCCCGGGCCCGCAGCCACGGGATCTGTCCGGCGGCGACCTCACGGCCCTGCGCGGTGGTGACCGGATGCGTCCACTGGTCGTCGGTGAGCGCGGCCAGCTTGGCGTCCAGCGCCTCGGCCGAGGTGACCGCCCAGGTGCGCAGGAAGTCCGGCGCCAGCCGCGAACCCGACTCGATGTCGGCGTCGCGCTGACCGGGCGAGCTGTACATCGGGGTGGGCACCCCGGTGCGGGCCCAGTCGGCCAGCCGGCCGAGCGCCTCGGCGTTGCCGCAGACGTGCGCGACCAGGTGCCGGCGGGTCCAGCCGGGCAGTGCGCAGGCGCCGTCCAGGGCACTGTCGTCGAGCCCGTCGAGGGTGTCCAGGAACAGCTCGGTGCCGGTGTGCACCCAGTGCGAGCGCACCCGCAGCCGCTCCTGCGGCGCCTCGGCGGCGCCGTCCACGGCTCCCTCGCCCGCCTGCTCGTCCACTCCGTGTCGCAGCCCGGTGCCGGTCACGGCAGCAGTTCCGCGCGGGCCACGTTGCGCAGCCGGCCGAGGTGCTCGATCTCGGTGACCAGCACCGACCCGTCGGCCAGGTAGCGCGGCGGCTTGCGGGCATGACCGACACCACCCGGTGTGCCGGTGGCGATCACGTCTCCCGGCTCCAGGGTGATCATCGTGGAGATGTAGGAGACCAGCGCCACCGGGTCGAAGACCAGGTCGGACGTCGAGACCTGCTGCACCTTCTCGCCGTCCACCGTGCAGGTCATCTGCAGCGCCGGCCGCACGCCTCCGGGCAGTTCGTCGGGGGTGACCAGGAAGGGTCCGAGAGGCGTTGTCCGCTCCCAGGTCTTGCCCTGCAACCACATCGGGCTGCGGTACTGCCAGTCGCGCATGGTGACGTCGTTGAGCACGCTGAACCCGGCGATCGCGGCCTGCGCCGCGGCGGCGCCGGCGCGGCGTACCCGGGCACCGATCACCACGGCCAGTTCGGCCTCCCAGTCGACCGCGCCCGACTCCGGGGCCAGCGCGATGTCGTCCGCCGCGCCGATCAGCGCCTCGGGGTACTTGGCGAACAGCGTGGGGTACTCGGGCAGTTCGCGGCCCATCTCGAGAATGTGGTTGCGGTAGTTCAGGCCGACGCAGAACATCTTGCCGGGCCGGGTCACCAGTGGCGCGAAATCGGCTCCGGCCAAGGGGATCCGGGCTCCGGTGCGTTGCGTCGCGGCAGCTTCCGGGTCGCCGCCGGCGAGCAGCTCGCCAACATCGGCGGCGGCCAGCACGATCAGCTCCTCGCCCTCGACACGGACGGCGCGGGTGCCGGCCGGGGTGCGAACGGTGGCCAGTCTCATCGGTCGGTCTCCCTCTGCGCGCGGGCCAGGTCGAGGCGCTCGAAGATCGGGGAGTCGCTGAACCGGAACAGGTCCAGGGCGCCCGAGTCGGAGTCGTCGGAGCCGGCCTCGGAGCGCACCGAGAACGGGAACCAGGACGGCACCACGAACAGGTCGCCACGGGTCACCGACCAGGACGCATCGCCGATGCGCACCGTGCCCGAGCCGTTGAAGACCTGGTAGACCGACGACCCGGTCTCGCGCACCGGAACCGTCTCGGTGCCGCGGGTGACCCGGTGCATCTCGGCCCGGATCGTGGCCAGCACGTCGGAGCCGTTGCTGGGGTTGGTGTACCGGACGGCGGCGTGCCCGGGCTCGATCCAGCCGTCGAAGCCCTCCTCGCCGAGGGCCAGCTGATCACCGAGCGCGGCATCGGTGTCGGCCCAGCGGTAGGCGAGAAGCGGTGTGCCGGAATAGCTTCCGGTTGCCGAGACCGGCCGCAGGCCCGGGTGTCCCCAGAGCCGCTCCGACCGGGAGCGGTCGGGGGTGGCGTGCTCGGCCTCGGAGATCTCGTCGCGGCCGAACTCGAAGAACTGCGACTCGTTGCCGTACTGGAACGGAATGTCCAGACCGTCGATCCAGGCCATCGGCTCGGCGGTGGCGTTGTGGTGCGCGTGCCAGTTCCAGCCGGCCTGGGGCAGGAAGTCGCCGCGCTTCATCGGCACCGGGTCCCCGCCGACCACGGTCCAGACACCCTCGCCCTCGACGACGAACCGGAAGGCGTGCTGGGTGTGCCGGTGCTCGGGGGCGTCCTCACCGGGCATCAGGTACTGGATCGCCGTCCACAGGGTCGGGGTCGAGAACGGCCGCCCGCCCAGGCTCGGGTTGGCCAGCGCGATCGCCCGGCGCTCGCCGCCGCGGCCCACCGGCACCAGCCGGCCGGCCTGGTCGGCCAACTGCAGCAACGTGTTCCAGCGCCACACGTGCGGGCTGCAGCGCGAGGTGGGCTGCAGCGGCATCAGGTCGCCGATCTCGGTCCACAGCGGCACCAGCAGCTCGCGCTCGAAACCGTCGTACAGCTCGCGCAGTTCGGCGCTCGGGGTGGGCTGGTCGGGGTCGGCGGTCATCGCGATCGAGACCGGGCTGTCGGTGACGGCGTCGCCGGTCGGGGTGCCGGTGACGGGGGCGTCGGCGATGGTGCTCATCGGGTTCCTCCTGGGGGCGTCCGGCGGTGCGGAACGCCGTTGCTGAGACGGATGTCGTTCATCGCAGTGCGGCCTCCACCAGGTGGTGCCGCGGGGATCGGTAGGCCGACCAGTGCCCGGGCAGCAGGGCGAGCCGGTCGGCGATGACGTGATAGGCGAGCGCGTTGGTGGCCATGCCGAAATGGCTGGAGACGATCGCGACGTCCTCACAGTCCGGGCTCTCCGGCTGAATGCAGTCGCGCCAGTCGAACCACGGGTCCGAGCGGGAGAACACCGAGGTGGTCGGCACCGGCATCGGCCGGTCGGCGGTGTCGGGCACCGCGCCGTACCAGGGACCGCCGGAGGGCGTGCCCAGGGTGATCACCATGCGCACCTGCTCGGCCCGGGCCAGGCCGGCCTGCCGGGTGAGCACCCCGCCGACGCTCCAGCCGATCAGCGAGACCGGGCCGTGCTCGTCGGCCAGATCCCCGATCCGCTTGAACAGCCGGGCGGTGATGTTGCCGAGCTTGCCGCGGCTCTCGCTGCCGCCGAGGGTGTGCACCTGGTATCCCAGCGCCTTCAGGTACAGGCGCAGGGCGGTGGCCAACGACGCACCACCGCTCAGCCCGGGCACGATCAGCACCGGGTGGCCGTCGCCACGCGGGGCGGTCAGCAGCGGTGGCAACGACGCCACGGTGGTCGCCGCCTCCATGCCCGCCCGGGGCATCTCGACGAAGCCGAGGATCGTCACCGGGCGCGCGATACTCCTTGCGGCCCAGGCGATTGCGTGGCCGGCTCCGGCGAGTCGGCCGGGTACCGCCGGGGTGATCCGGGTCATCGCCGATCACCTCCCTCCGGGTCGGTCCGTCGTGGCCGCGAGTGATCAGGTGCTGTCACCGGCCATCAGCCACAGGCTCGCCCGAGGGTGCCGAGCGGGGCAAAGCCCATTCCGCAGAGAAGAATGTTGAGCAGGGGGCTTTCACGGAGAGGGAAGTCACACTTAGCGTTCCTCACACCCCGGCACTGAGGCCGGCGGCCGGAGTGAACCAGGGAGGCGGATCCCATGTCCTTCAATCTCGCGTCGATCCTTCGCGAGGCCGTTCGTCGCAACCCTGACCAGACGGCCCTGGTGCACGACGGCGGCCGGCTGACCTATGCCGAGCTGGACGCGGCGTCCGACAACGTGGCCCGGGCACTGGTGGCGATCGGGTTCGAGCCCGGGCAGGCGGTCGGCCTGCAGCTGCCGAACGTGCCCGAGTTCGTCGTCGTCCTCTACGGGGTGCTCAAGGCGGGGGGCTTCGCGATCCCGATGAACACCCTGAACAAGGGTCCCGAGATCGAGTACTTCCTCTCCTACGCCAAGGCCGACTTCCTGATCACCGACGCGAGCTGTGCCGAGGAGGCGGCCAAGGGCACTGCCGCCGCCGGCGCCGAGCACCTGTACGTGCTCGGCGGCAAGGGGCCGGACGGCGCCCACGACCTGGCCGAGCTGATCGAGGCGTCCGGCGAGGGCCCGGCGCCGTTCGTCGCGACCGAGCCCACCGACACCGCGGTGCTGCTCTACACCTCGGGCACCACCGGAAAGCCCAAGGGCGTCAAGCTCACCCACTTCCAGCTGTACATGAACGCGGGCGCCCACACGAGTGCGTTCGAGATGGACGGCGACAGCGTCGTCGTCGCGGTGATGCCGCTTTTCCACGCGCTGGGGCTCTCCGGGGTCCTCAATGCCACGTTCCTGGCCGGCGGCGCGGTGCGGTTGCTGCAGAAGTTCGACCCGACCCGGGTGCTCGAGGTGGTCGACGAGGACCGGGCGACGATCCTGCACGGCGTGCCGACCATGTACCACGCGCTGCTCAACCATCCGGAGCGGCCGAACCACGACCTCTCCTCGCTGAAGGCCTGCGGCAGTGCGGGTGCCGCGATCGCCGCCGAGCTGATCGACCAGATCGAGGCCGCGCTCGGCGTGGTGATCCTGGAGATGTACGGACTCACCGAGAGCGGTCCGCTGGCGACCGCGAACCTGCCCAGCGACCGCAAGGCCTACAGCATCGGAAAACCCATCTGGGGCAGCGAGGTTCAGATCTGGGACGACGAGGGCAACCGGTTGCCACCGGGCAAGGAGAACGTCGGCGAACTGGTCATCCGCGGCCACAACACGATGGCCGGCTACCTGAACAACGACGCCGCCACCGCGGAGGCCTTCGCCGGTGGCTGGCTGCACAGCGGTGACCTCGGCTACCAGGACGAGGACGGCTTCCTCTTCATCGTCGACCGCAAGAAGGAACTGATCATCCGGGGCGGCTACAACGTCTACCCGCGGGAGGTCGAAGAGGTGCTGTACCAGCACCAGTCGGTCAACGAGTGCGCGGTGATCGGGCTGCCCGACGAGCGGCTCGGCGAAGAGGTCGCGGCGTTCGTCAGTCTGCGCGCCGGCCAGCACCCCGACCCCGAGGAGCTCATCGAGTTCGTCAAGTCGCGGGTGGCCGCCTACAAGTACCCGCGTTCGGTGACCTTCCTCGACGAACTGCCCAAGGGCCCGACCGGCAAGCTGCTCAAGCGTGAACTGCGGCTCGCGGTCGAGGACGCCAACGCCTGACGCCGGCGCCCGCCCGTCGCCGGGCGGGTCCGCCGATCGATCCCCACATCCCTTCGGGTGGAGGCGAACTCACCCCAGCGCAAGGAGTGTCAGCGATGCAACGACTGTCCGGTCTGGACGGCATGTTCCTCAGTGTGGACGCCGCGGCGACCGCCACCGGGATCATGGGCGGTCTGGTCGTCTTCGACCCGGTGCCGCAGGGCGGTGACCCGCGCTCCGGCGGCCGCGACCAGGTGATCGAGCGGATCACCCAGCGGCTGGACGCGGTGCCGCCGCTGCGCCGGGTGCTCACTTCCTCGCGTGTCGGTATCAACAACAGCTACTGGACCGAGGCGCTGCACGTCGACGTGCCGGGCCACGTCCATGAGGTGCGGCTGGACGGCGACGGCAGCGACCGCGACCTGGCCGCCACCGTCGCCCGTCTGCACGAGGGCCGGCTGGACCTGCGCCGTCCGCCGTGGGAGTACTTCGTCATCGAGGGTCTGCAGGGTGGCCGGATCGCCCATCTGATCCGCATCCACCACGCCGCCATGGACGGGTCCATGGTGCCCACGGTGCTGGACCTGTTGTCCGACAACCCGACTCAGCCGGCCGACCCCGAGGAGGGCCGCGGCACGCTCGAGGCGATGTTCGGCGGCCGGGCGGCGGCCCGGGCCCGCGGGCTGCTGGGCACGGCGCTGCTCCCGGTCAAACTGACTGCGCTGCAGGCGCGTACGGTCAAGTACCTGGCCGGACGGCGCCACGAGGACGGCCTGCTGCTGGCGCTGCCGTCGTTCGTCTCCCGGATGCTGCCCGCATCGGTGGCCTC
>DAIOVT010000009.1:7467-24222 GCA_036758885.1 Kineosporiaceae bacterium | reverse complement strand
TTCGGCGACTACCACGTGCGCGACGTCGAGTTCGTCGCCGCGTTCGACGTCGACGGCAAGAAGGTCGGCCTCGACCTCGCCGAGGCGATCGCGGCGTCGGAGAACAACACGCTGAAGTTCGCCGACGTGCCCCCGACCGGCGTCACGGTCCAGCGCGGCGTCACCCTCGACGGACTGGGCAAGTACTACCGGGAGATGATCCACGAGTCGGAGGCCGAGCCCGTCGACGTCGTGCAGGCGCTCAAGGACGCCAAGGCCGACATCGTCGTGTGCTACCTGCCCGTCGGCTCCGAGGACGCGGCGAAGTTCTACGCGCAATGCGCGATCGACGCGGGCTGCGGGTTCGTCAACGCCCTGCCCGTGTTCATCGCCGGCACGCCCGCGTGGGCGCAGAAGTTCGTCGACGCCAACCTTCCGATCGTCGGCGACGACATCAAGAGCCAGGTCGGCGCGACCATCACCCACCGCGTCCTCGCGAAGCTCTTCGAGGACCGCGGCGTCATCCTGGACCGCACCTACCAGCTGAACGTCGGCGGCAACATGGACTTCAAGAACATGCTCGAGCGCGACCGGCTGGAGTCCAAGAAGGTCTCCAAGACCCAGGCGGTCACCTCGAACCTGGACGGTCCCCTCGGCGGCAAGATCGCCGACCGCAACGTGCACATCGGTCCGAGCGACTACGTCGCCTGGCTGGACGACCGCAAGTGGGCGTTCGTGCGTCTCGAGGGTCGCGCCTTCGGCGACGTGCCGCTGAACCTGGAGTACAAGCTCGAGGTCTGGGACTCGCCCAACTCGGCCGGCGTGATCATCGACGCGCTGCGCGCCGCGAAGATCGCCAAGGACCGCGGCCAGGGCGGCCCGGTCACCGCGGCCGCCGCCTACTTCATGAAGTCGCCGCCGGAGCAGCTCGAGGACACCGCCGCCCGGGCCCAGCTCGAGGCCTTCATCCGCGGCGACGCCTGAGCCACGCCGTCCGCGGGTCTCGACCTCCCGCGATCACGCCCCGGTACCTGACCTGCACGGTCGGGTACCGGGGTACGCCCGTTGCTCAGACGTAACAGAGCAATGGCCGTCAGTCGTCCTTTTGCCTGACAAGATGCAGGCCTTCGGCGGGGCGGGCGTCCTGGGCCGGCCCCGCACCGGCGAAAGGACCGCTGTTCCCATGCTCCGCACCCGCATACTTGTCTCTGCCGCCGCGGCCGCTGCTGCAACTCTTGCGCTGGCCTCCTGCGGCTCGAGCACTCTCGAGGGAGAGAGCTCCTCCAGCGCCGCCACGTCGTCCGAGGTGATCGCCACGCCGGCCGTCGACGACGCGCTCGCCGCCAAGCTGCCGGCCAAGATCAAGTCCGCCGGTGTCGTCACCATCGGCACCGACGCGACCTACGCGCCGAACGAGTTCCTCGGCACCGACGGCAAGACCGTCGAAGGTATGGACGTCGACCTGTTCAACGCCGTGATGGCGAAGTTCGGCGTGAAGACGCAGTGGACGCCGGCTGGTTTCGGCACGATCATCCTCGGCGTCACCGGCGGCAAGTTCGACGCCGGGGTCTCCTCGTTCACCATCAACGCCGACCGGATGAAGCAGGTCACGATGGTGAGCTACTTCAACGCCGGCATCCTCTGGGTGACCAAGTCGGGCAACCCCGACAAGATCGACCCGGACAACGCCTGCGGCCTGTCGATCGGCGTGCAGAAGGACACCGTCGAGGTCGACGACCTGAACGCGCGCAGCGCCAAGTGCACCGCGGCCGGGAAGGCCGCGATCAAGCAGGTCGTCGAGCAGGACCAGTCGAAGGTGAACGCCGACCTGGCCTCGGGCAAGGTCGTCGCGATGCTGGCCGACTCCCCGGTCGCGCTGTACGCCGTCAAGCAGAGCAGCGGCCAGTTCGAGCCGCTGGGCGAGGTCTACGAGGCGGCGCCCTACGGGTTCGTGCTGCCCAAGGCTGAGACCGAGTTCGGCCAGGCGATGGCCGACGCGCTGAAGGCGCTCAAGGCCGACGGCACCTACACCAAGATCCTGGAGAAGTGGGGCATCCAGGACGGCGCGATCACCGACTTCGCCGTCAATCCCCCGGCTGCGGGCTGATGACGACCGCTCAAACGCCGGCGGTGACCGACGAGGACCGGCCGGGGCTGATCAACGCCCGGCCGGTCCGGCACCCGGGCCGCTGGGTGGCGATCGTGATCATCGCCGTGCTGGTCGCGATGATGATCAGCTCGTTCGTGACCAACCCGCGCTGGGACTTCGGTTTCGCGCTGAGCGTCATGAACTACGCGCCGGTGCTGCGCGGGCTGCTGCTCGGCACCATCGTCGGCACCATCGGCGCGATGATCCTCGGCGCCGCGCTGGGCGTCGTCATCGGCATCATGCGGCTGTCGGACAACCCGGTGCTGCGCGGCGTCGGGTTCGTCTACACCTGGTTCTTCCGTGGCATCCCGCGGCTGGTGCTGCTGGTCATGCTCGGGTCGGGCATCGGGTTCCTGTACCCGCACTTCGACATCGGCATCCCGTTCGGGCAGCAGCTCGCCACGTTGCTCGGCTGGAACACCGATCTGACCTTCGGCACGCTCGACTACAACGCCCTGTCGACGTCGTTGCTGATCGGCATCATCGGCCTGGGCCTTTCCGAGGCCGGCTACATGGCCGAGATCGCCCGGGCCGGCATCCAGTCGGTCGACCAGGGGCAGACCGAGGCGGCGCAGGCGCTGGGCATGCCGCCGGGCAAGACCATGCGCCGGATCGTGCTGCCGCAGGCGATGCGGGTGATCATTCCGCCGACCGGTAACGAG
The DNA here is from genome assembly GCA_036758885.1 of Kineosporiaceae bacterium. Taxonomy (GTDB): domain Bacteria; phylum Actinomycetota; class Actinomycetes; order Actinomycetales; family Kineosporiaceae; genus DAIOVT01. The sequence goes on along the minus strand of DAIOVT010000009.1, from coordinate 21,432 downwards.
ACCATCGCCATGATCAAGGACACCTCGCTGCTGTCGGTCATCCCGATCACCACCGAGCTGTTCTTCCAGACCCAGGCGATCGGCACCCGGACGCTGAAGATCATGCCGACGATCGTCGCCGCCACCGCGTGGTACCTGATCATCGGCTCGATCCTGATGATCGGCCAGTTCTACCTGGAGCGGTACTTCGGTCGTGGCTTCGGCGCCCCGAGCAAGAAGACCAAGCAGGCGATGGCCAAGATCGGAGCGATGCACTGATGAGCGCCACCACCTCTGCCGGATCGACGAACGAGTCGACGAACGACCCGACGGACAGCTCGGCGCCGCTGGTCCGGGCCGTCAATGTCACCAAGGCCTTTCACGGCAACCCGGTGCTCGACGGCATCGACCTGAGTGTGCGCCGCGGGGAGGTCGTCGTCCTGCTCGGGCCCAGCGGCTCGGGCAAGACGACCTTCCTGCGCTGCATCAACCAGCTCGAGACCATCGACGGCGGACGCATCTGGGTGGACGGCGAACTGATGGGCTTCGAGGACCGGCAGGGCACCCTGTACCGATTGCCGGTGAAGCGGATCGCCGCGCAGCGCCGCGAGATCGGCATGTGCTTCCAGCGGTTCAACCTGTTCCCGCACAAGACCGCGGTCGAGAACGTGGCCGAGGCCCCGGTGCAGGTGAAGGGTGTCGGCAAGGGCGAGGCGAAGAAGCGGGCCCTGGAACTGCTCGACCGGGTGGGTCTGGCCGACCGGGCCAACCACTACCCGGCGCAGCTCTCCGGCGGTCAGCAGCAGCGCGTCGCCATCGCCCGGGCGCTGGCCATGGATCCCAAGCTGATGCTCTTCGACGAGCCCACGTCGGCGCTCGACCCCGAACTGGTCGGCGAGGTGCTCACCGTGATGCGCGAGCTCGCGGCGTCCGGGATGACCATGATCGTGGTCACCCACGAGATGGGTTTCGCCCGCGAGGTCGCCGACGAGGTGGTCTTCATGGACGGCGGCGTCGTGGTCGAGCAGGGTCCGCCGGCCGAGGTGATCGGCAACCCGCAGCACCGGCGCACCCAGGACTTCCTGCGCCGAATGCGTTCGGAGACAACGCCTTCCGAGGAAACCTCTGGGGAAGCGGAGCCCGACGTGAGGTAGCCACCGGCTACCCACCCCCGGCCACCGGCCACCGGCCGTCGCGATTCGTTCGCGGCGGCCGCCACGTGGCGCCGTCCGGCCTCTTCCCTTCTCTGAGAACGGCTGTCACCATGGCGCTGACGCCAGGACTCCTCGGGGGGAGGGGTCGGCGTCGGGGGGCGAACATGTTCTTACCAGGGATCGACGGACCCACTTTCCTGCTGCTCTACCTGGCCGTGGAGATCGGTTTCCTCGGTTGGGCGATCCGGTGTTGGCGAGGCGTGCAACCGGTGCGCGCGGTCACTCCCGAGATCGGCGACTACGTGGTGCAGAGCTACGCACTCGGCGGCCCGGCCCGGGCCGTGCAGGCGGTTCTGGTGAAACTCCACGCTCACGAACTCGTCCGGCCTTCGGCCGATCCGAAGGTGTGGGTCCGCACCGAGGCCGTTGGAAGATCGCCGGCGTTCGAGCTCAACGGCCTGGAACAGGCTGTGCTGGAAGCGATTCGCGAGGGGATCCCGGTTCTCTCGCTGCTGCGCGAGAGCTCGATCCGTACCGCGCTCGGGCAGGTCGAGAGTGCTGCCGTGGCCCAGGGATACGCGATACGCCCCGAACAGATGCGGCGAATGCGCCTGATGATCGCCGTCCCGGGGATCCCTCTGCTGGTGATCGGCATGCTCCGGGGTATCTCGGGGCTGGCGAACCACCGCCCCAGCATGTTCATCCTGTTCCTGGCGTGCGTACTGCTGCCGATCCTGTTCGCCCTGATGGTGAAGCCCACGCGCAGAGCCGTACTCGCCGACACCGGGGCGACGCCGGCGCCGAGCAGCTCCGACCGCGATGCCGTTCTGCTCAATGTCGTGCTGCTCGGAGTCACCGGCGGGGCACTTGCCATGGCGTTCTCCGCGCCGGAGCTGGACACCATGCAACAGCTGAACTCCGTGGCCGCGACCGGGGGCGGCGGCGGGGGTGGCGGCGGGGGCGGGGGCGACGGAGGCGGCGGATGTGGAGGCGGTGGATGTGGTGGTTGCGGTGGTGGGTGAACCGGGCCCGCTGAGGGTGCAGGCGGCGGTCGGCATGGGCTGGCGGCCCGAGATCGCGGAGTTCGTCGCGTCGATCGGTGACCGGCTGGGGTTTGTCGAGCTGGTCGCCGAATCGATTGACCCGCAACGGCTTCCGCCCACCGTGCGGCAGATTCTGGAGCGCGGGGTGCCCGTCGTCCCGCACGGGGTCAGCCTGTCGCTGGGCGGTGTGGACACCCCCGATCCGAAGCGGGTGGCGCACCTGGCCGCCTGTGCCGAGGCGTTGGGCTCGACCCTGGTCAGCGAGCACATCGCGTTCGTGCGGGCGCCGGTCGACGGCACGATGATCGAGTCCGGGCACCTGCTGCCGATACCGCGCACCCGCGAGGCGGTGGCCGTGATGGTGCGCAACGTCCAGCTCGTGCAGGCCGAACTCCCGGTGCCGATCGCGCTGGAACCCATTGCCACGCTGGTGGATCTGGGCGGGGAGCTGACCGAGCAACAGTTCCTTGCCGAGATCGTCGAGCGCACCGGGGCGTGGCTGCTGCCCGACGTCGCGAACCTGTACGCGAACGTCCGCAATCACGGCGGTGACCTGACCGAACTGGTCGAGGGGCTGCCGCTGGAGCGGATCGCCTACACCCACATCGCGGGCGGCCGGGTCGTCGACGGCTACTACCGGGACACGCACACCGACCCGGTGCCGGACGACGTCCTGGAGGTGCTGGGCACCCTGGTGGCGGCTCGATCTGCCGCCGGATTCGCTTCTCCCCCAGTGCTTCTGGAACGCGACGGTCACTACCCGACAGCTGCCGAGCTGACCCGCGAACTCGATCAGATCGAGGCCCGCACGGTGGCGCCATGACCACCGACCTGGCCCGCCTGCAGTCGGAACTGATCGCCGCCCTGGTGGTCGGGACTCCCGGACCCGCCGGGGTGGACGCCGGCCAGCTGGCCGCCGCTCGCCGGCAACTGCTCGACAAGCGGGCCGGCGTCGTCGCCCGGCTGTGGCCCGACCTCGCCCATGCCTGCGGCGCCCAGTGGTCGCCCTGGTTCACCGCCTGGGCGGCCGAACGACCGACCGTCGGGGCACGGCGCGACGGGTATCGGTTCGCTCGATGGCTCGCCGGCGAAGCGTCCGAAAGTGTTCCGGCGGAACCGGTTCCAGGGCTTGACCCGGCCCAGACGTCGGCGGTCGCCGAGCTGCTGCTCTCCTGGCAGGAGCAGGACGGCACCCTGGTCCAGCACCGCGGCCCGAGACGGGTCCGGGTCGCCGGCCGCACCTTCCGCGCCTTCCGCTCCCCGTGATCATGCAGAACCGCACGCATCTCCGCGGTGATCATGCAGAACCGCACGCCCGCCCGCGCGCTGCACCTCCCCCAACCCCAGCGTGATCATGCAGAACTGCTTGGTTGCTCGAGCACACCGACCCGTGGCCGTGCAGTTCTGCATGATCACGGGGAGGAATGCGGGTGGCGTGAGCACGATCGGGCGCGCGGTTCTGCATGATCACGCCGGGGTGGGGCGGGACCACTGCCAGGGGCGGGAGACGGTGTGCACCAGTGACTCGATCGGGCCGCGCTCGTTGCGCAGCCACCAGCCGAGGGCGAAGGCCAGCGTCCAGAGCACCACGACGACGGCGGTCGCCGCGACGGCGGGGTTTCCGGCGTCCAACCAGGCCCAGTCGAAGGAGATCAGCAGCAGCAGGTGGGTGACGTAGAGGGTGAGCGCGATGCGTCCGGGCATGCCCAGCCACACGATGGCCGGCGCCGACGGGGTGCGTAGCAGCCAGGTGGCGGCCAGGTAGATCGCGGCGGCGACGGCGAGGATCCGCAGCAGCTCGAAGGGGGTGCCGCTGTGCCGCGCCGGGATCAGGAGCGCCTGCCAGATCTGCGACGCCGGAACCCCGTAGCTGTGCCAGAGCTCCAGTTGCGCGTACCTGGGCGAGTAGCCGAGGCGCAGCAGGTCGGCGAGCACCGCCGGCTGCGGCTGGAACAGTGCCTGCGCGATGCGGCTTCCGGCGAAGCCGAGCAGGCCGAGAGTTGTTGCCGCCCAGGCGAGTTCGCGGGTGCGGCCGGGCTGCAGCCAACCGGCCCGGTGTGCCGCCCAGGCGATCAGGACCAACGACAGCCAGGTGGGCACCGGGTACATGCCGTCGAGGAAGAGCGTGCGCAGCACCCCGCCCGGGTCGGTGAACAGGTCGTCGATCTTCACCTCGAGCGGCCCGTGCGGTCCGAGGTCGCGGCGGATCAGCAGCGAGACCACCGGCCAGGCCACGAGCAGCAGTCCGCCGAGCGCCGCGAGCCCCGCCGCCGGCAGCCGGCGCGCCAGCACCGCCAGCGGGAACAGCGCACCGTAGACGCACAGGATGGTCAGCACGCCGCCGGACAACGGCTCGACCAGCAACCCCAGCACGAACAGGACGGCGCCCCGCAACAGCATGGCGACGACCGCCCGGCGCTCCTGTTGCTGATCCTCGAACCGGGCGGGCAGACCGATCGAGATGCCGACCCCCGCCACCACCGCGAACAGCCCGGCGGCGTAGCCGGACGCCTGGCCGAGCAGGTGCCAGAGGCCCGTCGTCCGGTTGATCAGATCGCCGCCGACATGCACGGCGATCATGCCGAGGATCGCCGCCGACCGGGTGACGTCCAGCGCGGTCAGCCGGGCGCGACGAGTGCCGGCACGGCTCGCGGGACTGGTCATCGGCCCATCATCGGCCACCGTCCCGGGAGATTCCGGTGAGCCCGGCCGCCGTCCGGACGCACCCGGACGGACCCGGCATCCAGGCCGGGTACCTACTCGACGCCGAGGGCGTGCGCGAAACGCACTCCGTCGCGCGGGGTCTCGTCGATGCTGAGGGTGAACAGGTCGGGCCGGCTGTAGTGACCGGTGACGTCGAAGTCGTAGCGGGCGCCGACCAGATCGGCGAGGTCGATCCGCGCCGTGACCAGCCCCTCGCGCCCGTAGAGCGGCTCGGTGAGCACCTCGCCCAGCGGTGAGGTGATGGTGCTGCCCCCGCGGATCAACGGCTTCTCGGCGGGCCAGCCGTCGGCCCGGCCACCGGTGCGGGCGGGGCTGTCCAGGTACTGGCAACTGCTGATCACGAAACATCGGCCCTCGAGGGCGACGTGCCGCATGGTCGCCTGCCAGACGTCGCGGTCGTCGACGGTCGGGGCGCACCAGACCTGAACTCCCTTGGCGTACATGGCGGTTCGGAACAGCGGCACGTAGTTCTCCCAGCAGATCGCCGCACCCAGCCGGCCCGCCGCGCTGTCCACCACCGGCATCGTCGATGCGTCCCCGGGGCGCCAGATCAGCCGCTCCGCCGCCGTCGGCAGGATCTTGCGATGCAGGTCGACCAGACCCCGCTGCGGGTCGATGAACAGGGCGGTGCAGTACAGCGACGACGCGGCCCGCTCGATCACCCCGACGACGAGCTCGGCCCCGGTCCGGTTCGCCAGCCTCTCGAGCGCGGACAGCTCCGGACCGGGCAGATCGATCGCCGCCCGGTGATATTCGGCGAACTCGGCACGACCCTCCGGCAACCGGTAGCCGACCCGGGTGCCGAAGTCACTGCCCTTCGGATAGCCGCCCAGGATCGCCTCCGGCAGGACGACGAGCCGGGCGCCGGCGTCGATGATCTCCTGCTCGTACCCCAGGATCTTGGCCAGGGTCGCTCCGGTGCCCTGCTCGGCGGTACCCACCTGGAGTGCGCCGACCGTCATCGTGACCACGCATGCTCCTCACCCGGCAAACCATGAGTGCGCTAATGATTAGCACACTAATCATTAGCGCCGCAGCAACACGAAGTCCACTCCCCCGAACCGGCCCTACTGCGGTCGCAGCGCCATCCAGATGGCGACCGCGTCCTCCTTGCCCGGGTTGCGCCAGGAATGCGGCTGTTGGGTGCGGAAGTGCAGCGAGTCCCCGGGGGTCAGCGTGTAGGAACTGCCGCCCACGATGAACTCCAGGACGCCGGACTTGCAGTGGATCAACTCCTCGCCGGCGTGCTGCATCGGCTTGCGACCGCTCGAGGCACCGGGGACGACGGTCGCCTCGGCCGCGGCGACCAGGAACTCGCCGTAAGGCCCGGTGATCCCGGCCAGGTCGATACCGCTGTGCGAGGTGTAGATGGGACGGCGCGTGCCGGCCGGGGTGAACACGGTCTGGTGCTCCGCGTCGTCCCCCTCCTCGACGAAGTAGGAGACCGGCCGGTCGAGCGCGGCAGCGATCTTCAGCAGCGTGGTGATGGTGGGCACCATGCCGGACTGCTCGATCTTGTGGATCGCGGCGGCGGACACCTCGGAGCGGTCGGCCAGGGCCTGCAGCGAGTAGCCGTGCTGCTTGCGCAGGGCCTTCACCTTCGGGCCGATCCCGGACACGACGCGAGCCAACTGGTCAGGCATGACGTCTCCCATCCGGCGAAGCCGGTCGACGGCGGCGAGCAAGCGGAATCCGGATCAAGTCTCTTGACTCGCAGCCCATGCCTGTCAAGTATAGTGAATGAAGCATTGCGCATCCTGAATGAAGCACTGGCCCTGGCCTGAGGAGCTGGAACGGATTCATGGCGAAGCGGATCATAGTCGTGGGGGGCGGCGCAGCCGGGTTCGGGGCAGCCGGTGCGGCCCTCGGGGCAGACCCGAACGCGCAGGTCACCGTCTACACCTCCTTCCAGGACGCGGCCTACAGCCCGTGCGGCATCCCCTACGTGCACGGCAAGGAGATCCCCGAGTTCGAGAGCCTGTTCCTGGCCACCAAGCAGCACTACGTGGACCAGGGCATGGACGTTCACTATGAGACAACGATTTCCCGTATCGACGTCAAGGCCAAGACGGTCACCGTGACCGACGGCACGGTGGACCGCTACGACAAGCTCGTTCTCGCCACCGGATTCAACTACGCCGACCCCAACGTCCCCGGCACCGACCTGAGCGGCCTCTACTACGTGAAGAACATCCGTGAGGCCATGGAGTGGGACAAGGTCCTCGACACCGTGCGCACCGCGGTGGTCTGCGAGTCCACGCCGCTCGGCCTCGAGATGGTCACCGCGCTGGCGCACCGGGGCATCACCACCCACCTGGTCGACCCCGCACCCTGGGCCGGCTCGATGATGACCGACCCGGACATCATGGAACCGGTCCAGGAGTCCTGGCTCGAGATGGGCGCGCAACTGCACTTCAACACCACCCTGAAGGGCTTTCTCGGGGACGGCGCGCTGCGCGCGGTCTCGACGTCCGAGGGTGAGATCGAGGCGGACCTCGCCGTGGTCGCCACCGAGAAGACGGCGAACACCGCGCTGGCCAAGGCCGCCGGTATCAAGCTCGGCATGTCCGGTGGCATCGTCGTCGACTCGCACCTGCGCACCTCGGCGCCCGACGTGTTCGCCGCCGGCGACTGCATCGAGGCGGTGCACGGGGTCTCCAAGGTGCCGATCCAGGGCTTGTCCGGTGCGCACGCCTACGCCCAGGGCAAGGCCGCCGGTACCAACGCGGCGGGCGGCGACCGGGAGTACAGCCCGGTGTACGTGCCCTGGGGCATGGTCGCCGGGAAGTGGATGATCGGCGGCGTCTCGTTCAGCGAGACCCTCGCCACCGCACTGGGTCTGGAGTTCGTGGTCGGCAACGGCCAGGGCATCTCGCGGGCCCGCTACTACCCGGGCGTGAAGCCGGTGAAGGTGAAACTGCTGGCCGAACCGGAGCACCTACGGCTGATCGGCGCGCAGATGGTCGGCGGCGAGGGCATCAAGGAGCGGGCCGACTTCCTGGCGATGGCGGTTCGCAAGGGGATCACCCTGCGCGACCTGGCCACCATGGAGAACGTCTACAGCCCGCCGATCGGGGCACTGGCCGAGCCCATCGCCACGGCCGCTCAGAACGGCCTGAACACCCTGGGCGGCTGACATGGACGCCGGCGGCTTCTTCCGGTGGGTACGCGCCACCTCCGAGCACCATCTGATGATCGACGCCCAGGCCAAGGTGGCCCGCCGCCAGGGCAGCCGGGGGCCGCGGCCGCCGCGGGGGGTGGAGATCTTCTGGCGCCGGGTCTACGTGCCGCTCTTCTACGCGCTCCCGTCCGGGCTGCGCAATCGCATGATCGCGGCGATGCCCGGCAGTCACCGCAAGTCCTGGCCCGAGGAACCACCGCTGCGGGGGCCCGCCGTCTGAGCACGGCACAGCTCGGCACCATCCACACGGCAACATTCACAAAGGAGTGTCATGTCCGCCAAGACCAACACCATCGAGCCGGCCAAAGAGGGCGACGTCCTCTTCGACACCAGCGAGAAGGTCTTCCCCGACATCCGTGCCGAGGAGGGGCAGAAGGCGACCGTCTTCATCCACTCGGTACCGTTCGAGGGCAGCGTGTCCCTGGTCAACCTGATGACGTCGACCCGGTTGCAGCGCAAGGGTTTCAAGCTGACCATCGTGCTCTACGGCCCGGCGGTGCTGCTGGCCGCGAACACCCGCGGATACCCCTCCGTCGGGCAGGAGGGTTTCCCCGGCAACCTGGCGGTGAACAAGCAGATCAAGATCCTGCTCGACGAGGGCGCGACGATCTACGCCTGCCGGTTCGCGATGGGCGCCCTGTACGGGTTCCGCGAGGACGACCTCATTCCCGGGGTGAAGGCGTTCAACCCGCTCGACGTTCTCGACTCCGCGCTGACCGCGTGGAAAGAGGGGCACTTCCAGCTCAACACCTGGACCGTGTGAGGGATCGCAGACATGGCGAAACCACAACGGCACATCGACGCCCACCGGCACTTCGGGGTGCTGCCGGCGTTCCCCTTCTACGGCGGACCGCCGGTCAACCCGGACAGCAAGGCGCGGGGCTCGATCGATGATCTGATCGCCGACCTCGACGCCGAGGGCACCGAACGGGCGCTGATCATTCCGAACTACGGCGTCCCGGACCCTTCGCACTCGTTCGCGCTGAACGAGCAGGTGGTCGACGCCGCCGGCAAGCACGACCGGCTCAGCGCCGCGCTGTGGGCCTCCCCCCGCCCGCAGGACGCCGAGCTCACCGACGCCGCGCTGGCGCTGGCCGGCGAGGCCGGGGTCAAGGCGCTGAAGATCAGCTTCCTGCTCGGCGGCGCGGTGGACGACGAGGGGTCCGTCGTCCAGCTCGACAAGATCTTCGCCGCAGCGAAGCAGCACGACCTGACCGTGCACGTGCACACCTCACCCGGTGCCGCCTCGGACATCGACCGGATCGGGCAGCTGGTGGAGAAGTACGCCGACGAGGTGCGGCTGCATCTGGTGCACTTCGGCGGCGGCATGAGCGGGCACATCAAGCTCATCGGTGGCCGGTTCTTCGACTGGATCGAGGCCGGCAAGCAGGTCTACACCGACCTCACCTGGGCGATCGGTTTCGCGCCGCACTGGCTCGCCGCCGAGATCGACCGGCGCGGCATCGGTGGCGACCGGATCCTGTTCGCCACCGATCAGCCCTGGGGCGATTTCGAGGGCGAGTACCACCGGATGACCGCGGCCCTGGGCGACGAGGAGTTGTCGCGGCTGGTGTTCCACGACAACTTCGAGCGGCTCTACTCCTGACGGGTAGGGACGTCACGACGTAGCAGCGCGGCGGCCGGCCCCCCGGGCACGCCGCGCTGCTGCTCGCCGCGAACCAGGGAGACGCGATGAGCCGCACCGGAGACTCCAAGGAGGTCGTCTCCCGTTGGGACGGCGGCTGGCGCGCCCGGGTGGACGTCGGCGGCTTCAGCTTCCTGGTCGACGAACCCGCCGAGGTCGGCGGCACCGGTACCGGCCCGATGCCCACCGAGTACCTGCTCGGGTCGCTGGCCTCCTGCTACACGCTGGCCCTGGCCTGGGCGGCCCGGCGCCGCGAGGTGACCCTCACCGACCTCGAGGTGCGCGTGGTCGGTGAGTACGACGGTCCGCGGTACCGGCGGATCCGGCTCGTGGTGCACTGCAACCTCGACGACGAAACCCTGAAACCGTTGCTGGAGTTGGCCTCTCGGGCCTGCTACGTCTCGAACACCCTGGCCCGGCCACCCGAGATCGAGGTCACCCGGGGTGAGGCGCCGTCCGGCGGTGCGTGCGGCCCGTGCGGTTCTGCATGATCACGGCGAGTGTGCAGAGACTGCGCTCAAACTCGCGGTTTGGGTGCAGTCTCTGCACTCTCGAAATGATCTTGGACGGCGTTCGCCGCTGCAGTTCTGCATGATCACGGCGGGGTGGGTGCGGTTCTGCATGATCACGGGGTGAGGCGGCGGTCGAGGTCGAGCAGGGCGTCGACGAAGACGTCGAGCGGGGCCTCGGCGACACCGGCACCGATCTGGCCGGAACCGTTGCTGTTGTGCAGTATTCCGGTGGTCACCTTGGGGGTGATGCCGAGTTCGACCACCTTGCGCACGTCGACGCCGACCGGTGAACCGGCCATGTTCCAGTTCGGCAGCATGAACCGGCTGGACCGGCCGACGGCGACCTCGTCGAGGGCCTCGGTGAGCGCGGCGGCGTGGGCCATGGTGCCGCCGACCAACTGCGCCACCGCCGGGGAGTTGGCCGCCGAGGCACCGCCCAGCCCGACCAGTTCGAGCACCGCGCTGTCGCCGATGTCGCGGGCGGCGTCGGCCTCCGAGCTGCCCGGCTGATACAGCGCGCGGCCGACCATCGGGGACTCGGTCAGGTGCCAGGGCGAGTCCGGACCGCCGAGCCGGCAGGCGAAGTCGGTGCCGTTGCGGCACAGCCCGGTCACCACCGAACTGTTCGGCACCTGCGCCGCCCAGGTGGTCAGCGCCCGGGCCGCGGCCATCGCCAGGCTGAGGAAGAGCAGGTGGTTGCCGGAGAGGTACCGGCCGACCTCGGTGCGACGCGGGTCGCTGCTCGACATCAGTTCGGGCAGAAGGTTCTTCAGCAGCAGGTTGGTGGCCGCCTGGGTGCGCACGTGGACGTCGTCCCCCATCGCGACCGCCTGGGCGGCCAGCGACATCACGTCGACCGGGCCGTAGGCCGAGACCACCTCGGCGAGTACCGGTCCGGCGGCGTCGCGCAACAGCTCCAGACGCTGGACGGCGCCCGGGGTGTCCTTGCCGAACCAGGCGACGTCGCCCGATCCCTGGCCGAGCGGCGCGTAGGTGCGGACACCGGCCTGGGCCAGTTCGACCTGCCAGACCGGGGTGCGCGGACCCATCGCGGTGGCCATCGGCACCACCACCTGGTGGGCGTTCGCCGACTCCAGCCGCACCGAGCCGTCGGCCAGCAGCGCATCAGCCTGTTCCGGGGTCGTGGCCCAGCCCTCGGCCATCGCCGCGGCCCGCAGCGAGCGGCGCAAAGGGTCTGGCACCCGGTCGATCTCGATCGGCGGACCGCAGTGCAGCAGCACCCGTCCCTCACCGAGAACGCCGATCACGTCGCGGGCGGTTCGCACCCCGGTCAGTTGCGGTGCACCGCGGTCGAGCCGGTCGAACACCTCGGCGTTGGCGGCGTCGATCGTGGCGGCCAACGGCCCGTTCAGCCGGCGCAACGCGGCCACCACGGCGGGCTCGCCGCCGCCCGGGATGCGCCAGTCCAGCGAGATCACCTCGCGGCCCTGGGCGGTGATCGCCTCGGCGAACAACGGCAGCCCGGCGTTCACCACCCGCACCTCCTCGGGCAGGCTCACCGGTGCCGGCGCAACAGGGGTGGTGGTGTTCATCGGGAATCTCCTTCGCGAGAACCGGTTTCGGGGTCCAGTGGTCGGTCCAGGGATCGGTCGAGGGATCGGTCGAGGGATCGGCTCAGGTGTTCGGCGGTGTTCACCAGGGCGGACTCGGCCCGGCGCAGCGCCTCACGCCGCTCGGACGCATCGGCGGCCAGCTGCCGGGCGTCGGCGGCGCAGTCGGCGGTCATCGCGGCGACCACCTCGGGGGCCGCGCCACCGGCCAGGGTGCGGGTGGCCACGATGTGCCGGGGGTCGAGCACCTCGGCGAGGTCGACGCCGTCCAGCGACAGCTCCAGACCGGCGTACTGCCGGGCGGCGCGGCGCAGATCGTCTGCGGTGAGGTCGATGCCACGGCGTCCGGCCCGGGCGGCCTCGCGCACCGTGATGCCGACCACCTGGTAGGCGGTGCGGTAGTCGAGGCCGCAGGTGGTCATCACGAACTCGGCGAGATCGGTGGCCTGGCTGAACCCCGATTCCAGTGCCGCCCACATCCGGTCGGCGTTCACCGACAGGGTGCGGATCACGCCGGTGGTGAGCCGGGTGGTCGACAGCGCCAGCTCGATCGCCCGGGGCACCTCGCCATAGGCGTAGATCAGGTTGTCGCTACGCGCAGAAGGGCTTTTGCTGACCGCCAGGAACCCGGTGAGGCGTCCGATCAGGGTGCCCGAGGCGCCCCGGATGATCGAGAGCGCATAGGGGTTGCGCTTCTGCGGCATCAGCACGCTGGACCGGCTGAACCCGTCGGCGAGGGTGACGTAGTCGAACTCGTTGCTGGCCCAGATCTCCAGGTCCTCGGCGAGCTTGCTCTGCGTGGTGAGCAGCGAGGACGACTGCGCGAGAACGGCGATCAGCCCGTCGATCTGCCACATCGCGTCGCGAGTGTGCTCGATGTAGCCGTCGAAACCGAGCAGTTCGGCGACCCGGTCGCGTTCGGCCAGCAGCCGCGACCCGTTGACGCACCCCGCTCCCCCGGGGCTGGTGTTCACCCAGTCCAGCGCCTCGACCAGACGCCGGGTGTCGCGCAGCACCGGATAGGCGAAGCTGGCCAGGTAGTGCCCGAACGTCGACGGCTGGGCGTGCTGCAGATAGGTCTGGTCGGGCAGCCAGGTGCGGGTGTGCTGCCCGGCCAGTTCGGCGATCGCGCCGGCCAGTTCGGCGGCGGCCTCGATCAGGTCGAGCAGCGCCGAACGGATGTGCAGTCGCAGCGCGATCCTTACCGCCTCGCGCCGGGGACGTCCGGCGTGCAGCCAGCCGGCGTCGTCCCCGATCTGTTCGGTGAAGTGCCGCTCCCGGGAGTTGTACGGCTCGCCGAACGTCGGGTCGTAGGGAAAGTCTTGCGCCGCAGTGTCGTTGGCGCGCAGCAACACCTCGAGCAGCCGCCGGGTTGCCGGCTCGGGGATCACGCCCCGTTCGCGCAGGTCGATGACGTGTGCCAGGTCGGCCAGGTTCAGCCCGGCGTGCAGCAGCGGCGCATCGGCGTTCTCGAGGGTGAACCCGCTGGCGATCAACTCGGGGGCCGGGCCGGTGACCGGCGGGCCCAGCCGGTCGGGGCCGCGGCCGTTCTGCTCGCGGCGGCGGCCGGCCCTGTCGGCCCTGTCAACACGGCCGGCCCTGTCGGCACGATCAGCACGGTCGGCGGGCAGGTTCACGACGGCGTCCTCTCAGGGGTTCGGTTCTGCCGCAAGGGCATCCAGCCGGCCACCGCGTCGAGCAGTCCGCCGGTGTGCCAGAACACCGTGGTCGCCCGCGGGTCGTCGGCCTGCGGCCCCAGCAGTTCGCGGACGGCGCCCAGCGCCTTCGCCGAGTACACCGGGTCGAGCACCAGACCGGCGGTGCGCAGGGCCAGCGCCGCAGCGGCCTCGCTCTCGGCGCTGGGCAGCGCGTGACCGGGGCCCCGGGCGTCGATGATCCGCAAACCGTCACCGGCGACGGCACCCCCTGGGGCGCAGGTACCGGCCAGCGCGGCCACCTGCCCGGCAAGGTCGAGCACCCGGGCGCGGGTCTGCTCGACCGGTCGGCTGACCGAGGCGGCGGCGAGTCGCCACGGCCGACTCGCTGCTGAATCGTGCAGTGCCGGATCACCGAGTGCCGCGGTACCGGCCAGCAGCCCGGCCAGGGTGCCGCCCGAGCCGACGGCCAGCACCACCGTGATCGGATCGTGAGCCTGG
>DAIOVT010000009.1:0-7457 GCA_036758885.1 Kineosporiaceae bacterium | reverse complement strand
GAGAACCGCGTGGCGGATCCCGAGGCGAATCCCGTGGCAGTCGGCGCGGAGAGCAGCCCGAGTTGGCCGGCGAGCTCGGCGGCGGCCCGGTGAAAACCTTGGGCGCCAACGGCATCGGCGCCGCCGCGCGGACTCGCGTACACCTTCCGGCCCTCGGCCCGGTACCGGGCGGCGAGCTCGGTGATGCCCCGGTCGACGCTGCTCCGGTCGGGGTCACCGGTCCAGGTCACCCGGGCCCCGAACCGGCGGGCGGCCAACAGGTTCGGATGCTCGGCGGCTGCGCCGTCCGCACTCTCCGGGCCGGCGTAGCCGGCGTGGCCGTCTGGGCTGTCTGGGCTGTCGGGGCCGGCGGGTGAGCCGGCCATCACCAGCACACACTCCAGGCCGGCCCAGGCCGCCGCTGCGGCGGCGGCCTGACAGAAGTTGGACCCGGGCGTTCCCCCGGTGACGAACACCTCGGCGTGCTCACGATGGGCCCGGCCGATCAGTTCGCGCAGTTGCCGCCCCTTGTTGCCGGCCACCGCGAAGCCGATCAGATCGTCACGCTTGATCAGCAACCGGCCGGCCAGACCGAGCGCCGCCGCGAGTTCGGGCGCCGGCTGCAGCGGGGTGGGCAGCGCCAGCGGGAGCTCGGCGGCCGCCGGTTCATCCCCGCGACCGGACCGGGCCAGCACCAGATCGACCATCGCGGGGGCGGCCCCCGGGTCGGCCGGGTTCTGGGTGTCGCCGAGGTGGACGCGCAGATTCTGCGCCATCCGCCCGGTGTGCACCTCGAGCCCCTCGACCAGCCGCACCGTCAGACCGGTCGCCGTGCCGGTCAGCAGGCAGACCTCCGGCAGCGCGACCCATTCCGCCTTCCAGGCCCGGCCGTCCCGCTCGTGCTGGGCCACCTGCGACTCGAGCAGCACCTGGTGCTGGGCCCGCACCAGGCGGGCCAGGGTGTCGAGGTGCTCGCTGCCCTCGGGGTTGCGCTTGTGGTGCATAGTGATGCTGCCGACCACGGTGTCCGGGCGCGGCTCGCCCAGCTCGCCGATCTCGGGACGCTGCAGCTCGTAGACCTCGTTGCCGATCCGGGCCAGTCCCGCCGCGATCGAGGCCAGCACCCCGGAGAACTCGGCGATCCGGTCGCGGCAGCTCAGCCAGGAGATGTCCGGCGCGGGCAGAGCGAGTTCGGCGCAGAACCGGTTGCGCAGCTGCAGCCCCGCCTCACCGTAGGCCACCAGGGTGCCCAGGCCGCCGCCCAACTGGCCGACCAGCCAACGGGTCTCGCCGTCCCGCAGCCGGTCGAGGTGCCGCTGCGTCTCGTCGGCCCAGGAGGCCGCCTTCCAGCCGAAGGTGACCGGCGCCCCCGGCTGGCCGTGGGTGCGACCGCACATCAGGGTGTCCCGGTGAGTGCCGGCGAGGTCGAGCAGCGCCGTCCGCAACCGGGTGAGGTCGGCGCGCAGCACCTCGCCGACCCGGCGGATCGCCAGCGCCGTCCAGGTGTCGGTGACGTCCTGCACGGTGGCGCCGACGTAGACGTGCTCGCGGGCGTGCTCGGGCAGCACCCGGCGCAGCTCGTGGATCAGGCCCAGCGTGGAGTGCCCGGTGGTCCGGGTGCCGTCGGCGATGCGTTGCAGGTCAAGGCGCTCGGCCAGACCCGGGTCGCTGATCGCCTCCGCCGCCGCCGCGGGGATCAGGCCCAGACCGGCCTGCGCCCGGGCCAGTGCCGCGAGTACCGCCACCCAGCCGGCCAGCCGCGCCTCCTCGCTGAACACCGCGCGCAGGTCGGCGGTGCCCCACAGGTGCGCATAGGACTGCGACTCGGTGATCCGGGCGTTCATGAGACTCGCTCGCCGGCCTGGTGTTCGGCGGCCTGCTGTTCGGCGGCCTGCTGTTCGGCGGCCTGGTGTTCGGCGGCACGGGTCGCGGCCAGCTCCGAGGCCTGCGCCAATCCCTGCGCCACCAACGAGAACGAGGCCCCCCAGGGCACCACCACGGTGTCACCGCGGGTCTCGATGTGCTCCTCCAGCAGACAGCATTTGGTCAACCGTGCGGCACCGGCGGGCAGCGGCGTCCTGCGGGCCAGGGCGGCCGGGCAGATGTCGATCTGGGTCAGCCCGTCGGCGAGTTCGGGGTAGAAGTGGTCGTGGATCGCCCGGGACCGGGCACACCCGAGCAGCACCCAGCCCGGGGCGGCGTCCGGCACCTCGTCGAGGTAGGAGACGTCCGATCCGCCGACGCTCAGACCGCCACCGCGGCAGGGCAGCAGATAGTGATCGGCCGGACGGCGCGACGCCAGCGCCGCGAGATCGACCACCTGCGGAACACACCGGGTGGGCGGCAGTTCCTCGGCGACGTCGAGCAACCGGTCGACCTGGTCGACCAGCTTCGCCGGTTCGGGCGGCGCGACATCGAGCACGTGCACCTGGCGCACCTGGGCGTCGAGCACGAAGTTGACGTGCTCGTAACGGCCGCGCACCACTACGGCGCTCTGCTGGTGACCGGCGGCGCGGAGTTCGTCGGCCACCCGGGCGAGTTGGCTCGGCACCGCGGTATCGACGCCGGGCCGCTCGACGAAGAGGGTCTGCTCGGGGCCGGCCAGTACCCGCGCGTCGAGCACGTCGCGGAACAGCGTGGTCTCGTCGGTGGTGGTCAGCTCGACGATGCAGCACTGACCGCCGTGCCGGGCGATCACGAACCGGGTTCGCCGGTACACCTGCCGGGACCGGAAGTGCTCGCGCAATGCCCTGGCCCGCAACGGAAACGGGACATCGGTGAAGGCTACGGTGCGGTACTGGTGCGGGATCATCGGCTCAGCCCGGCCCGGGGCAGTCCGATCGGCAACGTGTCCGAGCGCAGACCCAGCCGCAGCGTCTCGACCGCCAGCACCTCGGCGGGCGCGATGTTGCCCAGGTTCACCTGGTGCCCGTGCCGCCGGATCAGCCAGGCCTGCTGGGCCCGCCGGGGGGCCTCGAAGATCAGCCGGTCGGCTCCGACCGCCGCCACCAGGGCGTCGGCCAGACCGGCGCGCACCGCGCCGTCCGCCTCGAACATGCCCACCGTGCCGCTCTCCCGGCCCTCGGTCACCACCCAGCGGGCGCCGGCCGCGAGATCGGCCTCGGCGTCCGCGCACCACTGGGCCACCGAGACCGGGGCGTCCGGGCTCTTGGCGCCGATCTCGGCGAGCACCACGAACCGTTCGGCGGCCTGCGCGATCAGGTCGCTCTTCACCTCGCGGGGCAGGTCGACCGACCCGGAGGAGACCTCGAGGCAGGCGAACCCGGCGTCCTGCGCCCAGTCGAGCAGCTCTGGCACCGCGTCCTGCAGCCAGGAGATCTCCAGCAGGGTGCCCCCGGTGCAGGCCTGAATCCCGTTGTCCGCCAACAGATTCAGCTTCTCGCGCAGGTGCGGGTCGAGATAGCCGATGCCCCAGCCGAACTTCCACAGGTCGACCTGCGGTCCGACGCTGCTCAGCCGGGCCCGGGTCTCGGCCGGGGAGAGGCCGTTGTCGAGCACGTGGGTGAGCCCCACCGCTCGGGGTTTGGTCTCCCGCGCGGGCAGGTCGAGAAAGGTCGGGAGCGCCATCCGTCCATTATAGTGAATGCCGTGTTCCCTCAAGGAAATACGCCTCCGATCTCATTGCCGGTGCTGGCGCAGCGGATCCGCGAGTTGCCCGGGGTGCGGGGCAAGGCGGCGATCGGGGTGGTCGCCGACGTGTTCGGCGGCGGTGACTGGTGGGCCGGACCGGGGGACGACGGCGCGGTGGTGCCGCTGCCCGACTCGGCCCAGCAGGTGGTGGCCTGCGGCGAGGCGATGCTGCCGGCCTTCGTGCGGCAGGACCCGTTCGGCGCCGGGGTGGCCTCGGTGGTGGCCAACGTCAACGATCTGGCGGCGATGGGCGCGCAGCCGCTGGCCCTGGTGGACACCGTGGTCGGCCCGCCGGCGATGATCCGGCGCTGTCTGGAGGGGTTGCAGCACGCCGGCCGGCTTTACCGGGTGCCGGTGGTCGGCGGACATCTGAGCGAGCTGCCCGAGAACGCACCGGCCGGCAGCGCGGCGCTGTCGGTGTTCGGTCTCGGCAGCACCCGCGACCCGCTCTCGGCCCGCCGCGCCGAACCCGGCCACGACCTGGTGCTCGCCTGTTGTCTGCAGGGCGAGATGCGCGCCGACTTCCCGTTCTTCCGGTCGATCCACCTGCGCGGCGAACAGCTCGCCGACGACGTGCGGCTGCTGCCCGGTCTGGCCGCCCGCGGGGTCGCGGCCGCCGCCAAGGACGTCAGCATGCCCGGCGTGATCGGTTCTCTGGCAATGCTTCTGGAACCGAACCGGCTCGGGGTGCGGGTCGACCTCGACCGGGTGCCGACACCGGCCGGGGTCTCGGTGGCGGACTGGCTCTGCTGCTTCCCGACCTTCGCCTTCCTGATCTGCTGCCCGCCCGATCGCACGCAGGAGTGCCTGGCCGGCTTCGCCGAGCGTGACCTGGCCGCGGCGCGGATCGGCGTCCTCGACAACAGCGGGCTGCTGCGGCTGGGCGCCGGCCGGGACGGCGCTGTTGAGGAGCAGGTGGTGTTCGACCTGACCCGGGAGGCGATCACCGGGCTGGCCCGCTGAGCCGTACGGCGAGGAACGCCGCGGGGAACAGCAGGTCACCGGGA
Source organism: Kineosporiaceae bacterium (assembly GCA_036758885.1). GTDB lineage: Bacteria > Actinomycetota > Actinomycetes > Actinomycetales > Kineosporiaceae > DAIOVT01. The sequence goes on along the minus strand of DAIOVT010000009.1, from coordinate 2,820 downwards.
CGCTCCGGACAGCGCGATCGCGACCTGCTGGTGCGGCTGCCCGAGGTACGGGGCGGGCTCACCGATCGCGGTCCAGCCGAGCCGGGCGAACAGGGTGGTGTTCGGCAGCTGGATCCAGGCGAGCATCCGGGTGCCGCCGGCCTCGCCGGCGGTGCGCACCGCGTGCCGCACCAGCGCCGGGCCGATCCCGGTGCGCCGGAACTCGGGCAGCACCGCCAGCCGGTCGCCCTTCCACAACTGCTCGCCCTTCCACAACTGCTCGCCCTTCCACAGCCGCTCGCCGTCGGGGCCGTCGGGGCCGTCGGGCGGGCCGTCGAGCGGGAAGATCCGGACGGCGCCCGCGGGGGCGCCGTCCACGAGGCCCAGGATGTGCCGGGTCCGCCGGTCGTCGTCGTGGACGTCGCGGTCGTGCTCGGCGAAGATCTGCTGCTCGGTGACGAACACCCGGTGCCGGATCACCAGATGGTGGTCGCGTTCGGCCGCGTCCCGGCTCACCCGGCAGAGCAGTACCGGACGGCGCGGCGCCTGCGGGTCGCGGACCGCGGAGTCGAGCGCCATCACAACGCCAGCGGCAGGGCCGGGCGGTTGCGGCGTCCGCTGCGACCGGGCGCCCGCTCGATGGTCAGCCCGGTCGCGCCGGCGTCGGCCGGTTCGGGCGAGAGGCGTTCCAGCGCAGCCATTCCCGAGCAGGCCTGGCACCGGGCACAGCCGGCGTTGACACCCTCGGCGGTCATCCCCCGCGCGCGCATGTACGGAACCACCTGGCGGTAGATGGATTCCACGTACTGCGGGCCGGGTGGGCGCGCGTCGGCGAGGATGCTGCCGGGCACCGGGCGCAGCGGCACGATGAACGGGTAGACCCCGATGTCGACGGCCCGTTTGCACGCCTGCACGGTCAGCTTCGGGTCCTCGCCCAGCCCGAGGATCACATAGGTCGACACCTGCCCCGAACCGAAGACCTCGACCGCCCGCTGCCAGGCGGCGAAGTAGGTCTCGATACCCCAACGCGCCTTGCCCGGAGCGACTTTGGCGAGCACCTCGGGGTCGAAGGTCTCGACGTGGATGCCCACCGAGTCGACGCCGTGGTCCTTCACCCGGTTGATCACGTCGAGGTCGGACGGCGGCTCGAACTGCACCTGCACCGGCAGCCCTGAGGCGTTCTTCACCGCCTCGGCGCAGCGCGCGACGTAGAGCGCACCGCGATCGGGGGTGGCGGTGCTGCCGGTGGTCAGCGTGGCGTCGACGGCGCCGTCCAGATCGCGGGCGGCGACCGAGACCTCGGCCAGCATCGCCGGTGTCTTCTTGGCGATCGTGCGGCCGGCGGCCAGCGAGACGCCGATCCCACAGAACTGACACTGGTCGGAGTTGCCCCAGTAGGCACACGTCTGCAGCACCGTGCTGGCCATCGAGTCGAGATGCATCAGGGCGATGCGCCAGTACTCGATGCCGTCGGCGGTGGTCATGTCGTAATACCGGGGACGCGCGGCGAGCCGGGCCTCGGCGAGCCGGGTGCTGCCGCGGTAGACGCCGTGGCCGTCGTCCTCGGCGCGGATCACGTACGGGGACGACGCGACGTAGTCGGCGTCGGTGGGCACCGTGACCGGTGCCCCGTCGACCCAGAACATGCCGGCGTCCGAGGGACCGGCCCCTCCTTGCCGTCGCTGCATGGGCGACTCCACGCGCAGACCGTGACTCTGCAGTTCACCGATCAGTTCGGCCAACTGCTCCCGGGTCAGGGGGTCGGCGCCGTCGGGGCGTGCACCGGACATCAGCGCTCCTCACGTCGAGGTTCCGCCGGCTCCGAGGGGGTGATCGGAGAACGGCCAGACATCCACTATAGGAAACGTCGCGGCTCAGACAAGGGTCTGATCCGTTCCCGGTCCGATCCCGATCAGATCGGCCGGCCGGCCGGATCGGCGCCGGTGCGCAGCAGCCAGGCCCGTCGCTCCCGCTCGGCCGCGGTGACCACGGTGATCTCGAAACCGCCCTCCACCGGTTCGCTCAGCCGGCCGCTGCCCGGGTCGAGCCGTAGCGCCAGCACCTGGTGCAGACAGCCGGTCATGGACTCATCGGGCGCGGTGCTGATCAGCAGGGCGCCACCGGACGCATCGACCTCAAGCCGCTGGTAGGGCACGAAGGGATCGCCGTCGTAATGGCCGCTCTCCTCGATCACCAGCCAGTCGCCCGGCTGCTCGTCAACGATCCAGCCGCCAGTCGAACCGCCAGTCGAACCGCCCTGACCAGAAGGTGTTTCGGAGGCATCGCCGGGCACGCTCCGGGCCCGGGCGAGCACCGCGGCGCGGGCCCGGCAGCGGGCCCGCTCGAGTGCGGCCGGATGCGCGGTGGCGAAGGCGGCACCGAGCACCTGGTCGGCGGGCAGCGGCAGACCGGCCGTCAGCCGATCCTCGGCCGGCAAGGCGCCGAGCACCGCGCGCAACAGGTCCTCGCGCTGCTGCCAGCGTTGTGCCAGGGCCGCGGGATCGGGCTGCCCGAGCTGCAGGTCGCGCAACAGCAGGCCGACCAGACGGGTCGCGCCCTGGTAGGCGTCGGGGCGTCCGGAGGCGGTCGCGAACACCCGATCGGACGCTTCGCGCCACCGCGTGAGCAGCACCGGATCGCCCTTGTCGATCTGATCGGCGAGCATTCTGCGTGTCGTATCGTGAAGAACGGTCTGGTCACTCATCGCCTCTCCCCGATTCATTATAGTGAATGTATCGTGTCGGATAACGGTCATCGAGGATGCCTCGGTGACCGTCCGCTTGAGCAGACCGTGGCCACCCGGCTGGCCACCCCGAGTGCGGAGGCGCGTAGTGGGCCGAG
>DAIOVT010000008.1:0-25056 GCA_036758885.1 Kineosporiaceae bacterium | reverse complement strand
TCGAGCGGGGCAACTGGAAGCTGGTGATGGAGAACAACCGCGAGTGCCAGCACTGCGACGCGGCCCATCCCGAACTGCTCAGCGCCTACTTCCCACTGTTCGGATACACCGAGGCGGACATCACCCCGCGGCTGCGTCCGGTGTTCGACCGCTATCTCGCGGCCGGTTCGGCGCTGGACGACGCGCGTGCCCAGCTCGGCTTCCCCACCGAGGAACGCAGCGAGCCGGACTCCCGGCCGACCGGGTTCCAGCTCTGCCATCTGCCCCTGGACGGCGACGGTTCCTCGTTCGGCCAGAACGGATCCGCGGTCTGCTCGAAGCTGATGGGGTCGATCACCGAGCCGGCGTTCGGCGACCTCTCGCTGCACATGCAACCCAACTCGTGGCTGCACTTCCTCAGCGATCACGCGGTGGTGTTCCGGGTGCTGCCGATCGCGCCCGACCGCACGCTGGTGCGCAGCACCTGGTTGGTGCACCCGGACGCGGTGGAGGGGGTCGACTACGACCTCGAGAAGCTGACCAACGTCTGGCGGGCCACCAACGAACAGGACCGGGTGCTCGTCGAACGCACCCAGCGCGGCGTGGCCAGCGGCGGCTATCTGCCCGGGCCCTACTCGACCGTCGAGGACGCCGTCGAGGCCTTCGTGAACTGGTACATCACCCGGCTGGGTGAGCACCTCGGCCAACACTCCGGTTGACCCGGCTGATCCTTCGGCATCGCGAGTCCGGGCCAGACCCCTTCGGAGAGAACAAAGATGACCATGATCGAGGTCGAGGCGGGGACGATCGGTGAGGCGCCCGCCGTGACCCGGGAGTGCTGGGACGACGACCTGGCCGAGCTGCGCTGCGTACAGGTTCAGCAGATCACCCACGACGTCAGGTCGTTCGTGTTCGCGCCGCCGCCCGGTCAGCAGGTCTCCTTCAAGGCCGGTCAGTTCATCACCCTTCAGCTCGAGATCGACGGTGGCCACCTGGAACGCTGCTACACGATCTCCTCACCGCCCACCCGCCCGGACCGGTTGTCGATCACGGTGAAACGTGTTGCGGCAGGGCCGGTCTCGAACTGGCTGCACGACACTCTGCGGCCGGGCGCGCGGCTGACCGCGCGGGCGCCGTCCGGGGGGTTCACCCTGGGCGAGGACGTCGCGGAGCGGACGGGGAAGTACCTCTTCCTCTCCGCCGGAAGCGGAATCACGCCGCTGATGTCGATGACCCGCACCCTGTTCGACCTCGGGTCGCCGGCCGACGTGCTGTTCGTGCACAGCGCGCGCAGCCCGGCCGACATCGTGTTCCGGCGCGAACTCGACGCGATCGCCTCGGTGCTGCCGAGCGTCCGGGTGATGCATGTCTGCGAGAGCGACCACCCCGCCGATCGCTGGCCCGGACTGCGTGGCCGGCTCACCGCGGAGATGGTCTCGACCCTGATTCCCGACCTCGACCAGCGCACGACGTACGTCTGCGGGCCGGCCGGCTACATGGCCTCGGTGCGGCAACTGCTCGACGCCCGCGACTACGACATGACCCGCTACCACGAGGAGAGCTTCTCCTTCGAGGAACTCCCGTTCCGCTCGGGAAGCCTTGCTGTGCAACCGATTACGTCCGAGTCCGAGTCCGAGTCCGAGTCCACGACCGGGTACCTGGTGGAGTTCGCCCGCAGCGGCCGCTCGGTGCCGTGCGGCCCGGGCCAGACCATCCTGGACGCCGCCCTGGCCGCCGGCCTGCGTCCGCCGTCGTCGTGCACCCAGGGGATGTGCGGCACCTGCAAGACCGTCAAGCTCGGCGGCGAGGTCGACATGCGCCACAACGGCGGCATCCGGCCCAAGGAGATCGCCCAGGGCAAGATCCTGCTCTGCTGCTCGCGGCCGCTCACCGACCTGCAGCTCGACGCCTGATGCGTGATCATGCAGAACTGCACACAAGCCCCGGCGTGATCATGCAGAACTGCACAGCCCCGGATGCGTGCAGTTCTGCATGATCACGCCAGGGTTGGGGGTGGTGCGAGCACGGGGAGGTGTGCGCTTCTGCATGATCACCGCGGGTGGGGGTGGGTGTGCCACGGTGGGTGCATGAACAGGAACTCCGACAAACTCGACCCGGCCGAGGTCGGCGCACTCGCCACCGCCGGCGGCGAACTGGCCGACTGGCGGATTCTGGTGGACACCGTGCAGGCATCGTTCGCCACCGGGTCGATGGCCAGGGGCATCGAGTTCGCGGCACGGGTGGGTGCGGCCGCCGACGAGATGGACCATCATCCCGATCTGACGATCACCTACCCGCGTGTCCATGTGCTGCTGACCAGCCACGACATCGACGCGCTGAGCTCGCGCGACGTCGCCGCAGCCCGGCGGATCTCGCAGATCGCCGCGGAGCTGGGCATCGACGCCGAACCCACCGCGCCGATGCAGCTCGAGTTGGCCATCGACGCCATGGACATCCCCGCGATCCGGCCGTTCTGGCGGGCGGTGCTGGGCTATCGCGGCAGGAACAACGAGGAATTGGGCGAGGAACTCGTCGACCCCTACGGCCGGGGTCCGGCGGTCTGGTTCCAGCAGATGGACGCTGCCCGGCCGCAGCGCAACCGGGTGCACTTCGACGTGATCGTGCCGCACGACGTCGCGCAGCAGCGGGTCGACGACACGATCGCCGCCGGGGGCAGGCTGGTCGCGGACGACCGCGCCCCGGCGTTCTGGGTACTTGCGGACACCGAGGGCAACGAGGCCTGCGTCTGCACCTGGCAGGGCCGCTCACCCCAGACATGATCACCGCGAGCGTGATCATGCAGAACCGCCCGCTCGCCCGAGCGTGATCATGCAGAACCGCAGGCCATGGCGAGCCGCTCAGGGCGCCGAGGGGTCGCCGTCCGCGAGCACGTTCATGGTGTGGAACTGCGGATCGCTGGCACCGTGCAACCGTCCGCCGCCGTCCGCAAGTTCGCGCAGATAGGCGATCACCTCGGCCGAGATCCGTTCTCCCGGAAGCAGTGCCGGCACACCGGGCGGATAGCTGGCGATCGACTCGCAGGAGATGCGTCCGGGAGCGTCCTCGACGGCGATCTTCTCGGCGCGGCCCAGGAACCCCTCGCGCGGCGAGACCGCGACCTCGTACCCCAGTGACACCTTGGGCGGCGGCGCCTGGGTGGTCACCCCCGGACGGCGCAGCCGCTTGACCACCTCCTCGACGTCCCCGGCCACCCGGCGCAGGTTCGCCTTCGACTCGCCGAGACCGACCACCAGCACCACGGTGGCCTGCAACGGAAGCTCCACATGGACGTCGTAACTGCGGCGCAGCTCGTCGGCGATCTCGTAGCCGGTGCAACCGGTTCCGCGGACGTCGATCACGATCCGCAGCGGGTCGTAGCCGGCCACGCCCATCCGGCCGATCAGCGAGGCGTCGACCAGCGAGATCCCCTCGATCGACTGCAGTTTGGTGCGGGCGACGTTGATCGCGTCGATCGTCTCGTGCAGCAACTGCTCGCCGTGCATCGACAGCTGCCGGCGGGCGGCGTCCAGCGAGGCCATCAACAGCGACGACGGACTCGTCGAGCGGAGCAGCCGCAGCGTGCGGGCCACCGTGCCGGGGTCGACCCGTCCGCTGTCGGAGACGTGCAGGATCGCGCTCTGGGTCAGCGATCCGGCGATCTTGTGGGTGCTGGTCAGCATCGCGTCGGCACCCTGCGACAACGCGGTCGGCGGCAGCCCGTCGTGGAAACCGAAGTGCGGCCCCCAGGACTGGTCGGCGATCAGCGGCACCCCCCGGGCGTGCGCGACCTCGGCGAGCGCGGCGATGTCGGCGGCCATGCCGTAGTAGGTGGGCGAGACGATGAACGCGGCGCGCGCGTCCGGCGCCGAGTCCAGCGCGGTGGCCAGCGCGCCGGGCGTGACGCAGTGCGGCACCCCGAGCACCGGGTCGTACTCGGGCGCCACGAAGCTTGGCAGCCCGCCGGAGAGCACCAGACCGTCGACGATCGAGGCGTGCGAGTTCCGCTGGACGACGATCCGCGCGCCGAGCGGGGCCAGCGCCAGGCAGAGGGCATGGTTGACCTGCGTCGCCCCGTTGGTCAGGAAGAAGCTCCGCTCCGCCCCGTACGCCTCCGCGGCCAGCAGCTCGGCGCGCTCGTAGGCCGTCGGCACCGGGCCGAGATCGACACCATGGATATCCTGCGGGATGTCGGCGGCGAGAGCGTCGGCGCCGATCGCCTTGCGCAGGGCGGGGTCCGCGCCGGGGCCGCCCTTGTGCCCGGGCACGTGGTACCGGGCGGGCCCCCGGAAGGCGTACGCCACCACGGCATCGAGGTAGGGCGCTGTGGGCTGCTCATCAACCGTCATGTCCGGCGATCCTAGGAACGTTCGGCACGCTGCACCACGGTAGGAACACCTGGGATTCTGCAACTAACTTCGTGGGGTGGCCCCCCTTGTGCTCAGCGGTCCGGCGCCCGGCGCCGCGCTACCCGATCTGGCCGGCAACACCCCGCTCTGGCTGGCCCTGCTCACCGTCGGGGTCAACGCGATCGTCGGCGGTCTGCGCGGGGTCTGCGACCCCGATCATCACTGGGACCTGGTCGGGGTCTCCGCGTTCGCCCTGCTGATGGGTCTGGGCGGCGGATTCATCAGGGACACCTTGATCGGCAACCAGCCGATGCAGTCGTTGCGGACGCCGTGGTTCCTCACCGTGATCCTGGCCGCGACCGCCCTGGTCGTCGGTCTGGGCCGCAGCCCGGTGCGTACCCAGGTGCTGCTCGACCTGCTCGACCCGGTCGCGCTCGGGCTGTTCGCGGTGACCGGCACGGCGGCCGCGCTCGACCACGGCCTGCCGGTGATCTCGGCGGTGTTCATCGGCTCGTGCTCCGCGGTCGGCGGCGGGATCCTGGTCTCGGTGCTGCAGGGCCGACCGTCCGAGGTGTTGCTGGCCAGCCGACCGTACGCCCTGCTCGCCATCGCCGGGTGCCTGCTCTACGCCGCCCTCGCCCGCCACGACCGGGTCCTCGCCTCGATCGCCGGAGTGGCGATAGTCGTTGTGGCACAAGGCATCGTGCGGTGGACGGCGGTCAGCACCCGCCCCGCCCGGCGGGAGCCGCCGGCGTCCGGGGCTCCCCGGGCGCGATGACCCGCCGTGCAGTTCTGCATGATCACGACGTGGTGGTGATCATGCAGAACTGCCTGGGTGCGCTCACCAACCTGGGGAGGTGGCGCGGGGGTGAGGTTCGCTGAACGTGCTGGCATCGGGTCTGGCGGTGAGCGAGCGCAGCGAGCGAGGGGTAGGCACGTTCAGCGAATTCACCCCTGAGCCACCGGCCGCAACCACAAGAGGTCAGTTCCGCCCCGCTCAGTTCTGCATGATCACGACGTAGGGGTGGTCAGGGTTTGAGGACGACCTTGAGGGCCTGGTGGTCGGCGGCGTTCTTGAAGACGTCGTAGGCGCGGTCGATCTCGCCGAAGCTGAAGGTGTGGGTGCCCATCTTCTCGCTGGGCAGCCGGCCGCTGATCACCATCTTGAGCAGGGTCGGGATCGAGACCGTGTCCACCAGACCGGTGGTGATCTTGATGTTGTGGATCCACAGATCCTGCATCGGCAGTTCCACCGGGGCGCCGTGCACCCCGACGTTGGCGATCGTGCCACCGGGACGCACCATGGCCACCGCGGCGTTCAGGGTCTGCGGGTAGCCGACCGCCTCGATGGCCACGTCGACGCCGAGACCGTCGGTGAGAGAAAGGGTCTCGGCGACGGCGTTCGGGCCGGCCTCGACCACGTCGGTGGCGCCGAAGTCGAGCGCCTTCTCCAGCCGGAACTTGTTCGAGTCGATGGCGATCACCTTGGAGGCGCCCCACAGCCCGGTGGTCAGGATCGCCGACAGCCCGACCGCTCCGGCGCCGACCACGGCCACGGTCGATCCCGGACGCACCTCGCCGGCCAGCACGCCGACCTCGTAGCCGGTGGGCAGCGAGTCGGCCAGGAACACCGCCTGCTCGTCGCTGACCGACTCGGGCACGGCGTACAGGGACGTGTCCGCGTAGGGCACCCGCACGTACTCGGCCTGGGTGCCGTCGATCAGGTGGCCGAAGATCCAGCCGATGCCGCCGACGGTCTGGCAGTGCGAGGGCATGCCCCGCTGGCAGTAGGCGCACCGCCCGCACTTGGTCACGGCCGGCACCAGAACCCGATCACCGACCGCGAAACCGGTTACCGCAGAACCGATCTCGGTGATCGTGCCGACCGCCTCGTGGCCGAGGACCCGGCCGTCGGTGACCGCCGACACGTCACCGGCGAGGATGTGCAGATCGGTTCCGCAGATCGTCGTGGTCTCCACCTTCACCACGGCGTCGGTGGGATCGACCACCGCGGCGTCCGGAACGTCCTGCCAGGCCTTGTTCCCCGGACCGTGATAGACGAGCGCCTTCATGACTGCCTCCCGGGGCATCGCGCGACGGAAAGAACGTGACGGGGCAAAATGCCCCAACTCGCACGCTATCGACGCCGCAGCCGGCGGTGTGTCTCAGGTTGCGACATCCTCGACGGACTCAGCCGTAGGTGTCTCGCGGGCCTTTGCCGCCCGGCGCGCTGATGTCCCCGCGCCGCCATGACGGCGCGGTGGGGGCGAGCACCACGAGTTTGGTCACCACCCCCTCGCCGACCTCCTCGTCGAGCCGGGCCTGCACGGTGTTCAGCAGCAGCCGCAGCTGGGTCGCCCAGGCGGTCGAGTCGGCGCGCACGGTGAGCACGCCGTCCACGAAGGTCTCCGGACGGCAATGGGTCGCGATCTCCTCGCCGACCACCGCGTGCCAGCGGCCGATCACCCCGCCGACCGCGATCGGGGTCTGCCAGCCGCGATCGGCGACCAGGTTGTCGAGACTGGCGCCGACCAGCTGCGGATCGCGCGCGTCGGGGTGGGCACCGGATCGCAACGAGGCGTCCCCGCGGCGTCCCCGCCCACCGGCCGGGCCGGTACCCGGCAGCCCGCGCCGTCCGGAGAAGGCTCCCGGACGCAACCCCTTCGCCCTCGCGGCGGCGCGGGCCCGATTCAGGGCCAGCTGGACGGCGTCCAGCTCACCGCTCTGATCAGGCAGTTCTGCATGATCACCGCGGGGTGGGGTGGGCGGTTCTGCATGATCACGAGGGGGGTCAGCGGACACGGCGCACCTCGCCGTCCATCACGTCGATCCGGGCACCGATGAGCACCTCGGGAACGTCCTCGGGGACGGCGGCGGTGACCAGCACCTGCTCGGCCGGCGCGACCAGTTCGGCGAGCCGGGAGCGCCGTCCGGAATCGAGCTCGGCGAAGACGTCGTCCAGGATCAGCACCGGCTCGCCGTCGTCGGTGGAGGTGTCGGCCTTGAGCAGTTCGTAGGCGGCCAGCTTCAGCGCGAGCGCGTACGACCAGGACTCACCGTGGCTGGCATAGCCCTTGGCCGGTACCGGGCCGATCTTCGCGGTGGCGGCGAACTGCAGGTCGAGCAGCAGGTCGTCACGATGCGGACCGATCAGGCTGACCCCGCGTTCCAGCTCGCGCGGGCGCGCCTTGGCCAGCGCCTCGAGCATGCGGGCAGCGAGCAGATCCTTGTTGCGTGCCTCCTGGGGCAGCGAGGGCAGCACGTCGTCACCCAGACTCGACCGGTAACCGAGCACCGCATCGCCCTGGCCCGCGGCCAGGCTCTCGTAGGCGGCGGCCACCAGCGGTGTCAGCAGATGCACCAGATGCAGTCTGGCAGAAAGCATTTCGGCACCGACCCGGGCCAGGTTCGCATCCCAGACGTCGAGGGTGCGCACGTCGCCACGACCGGAGCGGATCGTCGAGCCGGCGCTCTTCAGCAACGCGTTGCGCTGCCGCAGCACCTTGTCGAGATCGGCCCGGACGGCGGCGAACCGCGGCGCCCGCAGCACCAGCAGGTCGTCGAGGAAGCGGCGCCGCCCGTCGGGGTCGCCCTTGACCAGGGCGAGATCCTCGGGGGCGAACAGCACGGTGCGCAACAGTCCGAGCACCTCACGCGCGCGCGGCACCGGCGCCCGGTTGATCCGGGCCCGGTTAGCCGCCCCCGAGACCAGTTCGAGCTCGACCCGTACCGGGCGGTCATCCCGGCTGATGCCGACCCTGATCACCGCCCGCTGGGCGCCGGCCCGGATCAACGGCGCATCGGCGCTGACCCGGTGGCTGGACAGCGTGGCCGCGTAGCCGATCGCCTCGATCAGGTTGGTCTTGCCCTGACCGTTCGGACCGATCAGCGCACTGACCCCGGCCTCCAGCGCGAGCTCGGCCTCGCGGTAGGAGCGGAAGTCGCTGAGCGAGAGATGGGTGACGTGCACGGGCGTCCGGTGCTCAGGATCGGGTCATCGCGGGATCACGACCCGGAACCGCCGCCCGGACCGCTCGCCGCGGCGCCGGCGCTGGTCACCGCGTGCCCGCCGAACTGGTTGCGCAGCGCCGCCACCGCCTTCATCGCTGGGGAGTCGTCCTGGCGGGAGGTGAACCGGGCGAACAGCGCGGCCGCGAGCACCGGCATCGGCACCGCGTTGTCGATGCCCTCCTCGAGGGTCCAGCGGCCCTCGCCCGAGTCGTTCACGAAACCCTTGATCTCGGCCAGCTCGGGATCCTCTGCCAGCGCCTTGACCAGCAGGTCGAGCAGCCACGACCGGACCACGGTGCCGCGCGTCCAGGCCTGGAAACACCCGGGGACGTCGGTGACGATGTCCTTCGCCGCGAGCAGTTCGTAGCCCTCGGCGTAGGCCTGCATCAGGCCGTACTCGATGCCGTTGTGCACCATCTTCGCGTAGTGCCCGGCGCCGATCGATCCGGCGTGCACGAAGCTCTCCTCGCGCGGGCCCTCGGGGCGCAGCGCGTCGAAGATCGGCATCGACCGCTCGACCAGTGCGCCGTCCCCGCCGACCATCAGGCCGTAGCCGTTCTCCAGCCCCCAGACCCCGCCGGAGACACCGCAGTCGAGGTAACCGACACCTTTCGCGGACAGCGTCGCCGAGTTCACCAGGTCGTCGGTGAACCGGGAGTTGCCGCCCTCGATGACCAGGTCGCCCTCGCCCAGCAGCTCGGCGAGCGCGTTCACCGTGGACGTCGTCGGGTCGCCGTGCGGAACCATGATCCAGACCGTGCGCGGGGCCGGCAGCGCCTCGACCAGCGCGGCGAGATCGGCGACGTCGCTGACCTTGGGGTCACGGTCGTAGCCGGTCACCTCGATTCCCGCGTTGCGCAACCGGGTGCGCATGTTGCCGCCCATCTTGCCGAGACCGATCAGACCGATGTGCACGTGTCCTCCAGAAGTCATTGCAGTTCACGAATCACTGCAGCCCAAGGGATGTCAGATCTCTGTACTTCGGATCCTTGCGCAGCGGCCGGACGTCGTCGTGAGGCAGCCCAGTTCGAATCGACCCAGTGATCCGGGATCGGCTCAAGTGGATCGGCAGGTCACATCTTGACCGGAAGCACCAGGTAGCGGAAGTCGTAGCCCTCGCCCTGGGGGTGCTCGCCGGCACCGGTGATGGTCACCGGCTTGTTCGCCTCGGTGTAGGTCAGTTGCACGTTCTCGGTGGGCACCTTGGTCAGCCCGTCGAGCAGGTAGGTGAAGTTCAGCGCGATGGTGATCTCGTTGCCGGAGACCTCGGCCTCGACCGACTCGGTGGCCTGCGCGTCCTCGCCGGCACCGGCCTCGAGCACGATCGCCGAGTCGGCGAACCGCAGGCGCACCGCACCGCCGCCCATCGACTGGGGCACCACCAGCGAGACCCGGCGCACCGCCTCGATCAGCTCGGCGGTGTTCACCACGGTGCTGCCGCTGTGCTCGGTGGGAAACAGCCCGAGCACCGCCGGGTACTTGCCCTCGATCAGCAGCACGGTGGTCTTGCGACCGCCCGCGGCCAGGCCGATCACGTCGGAGCCGGCGTCGGCGCGGGCGAGCTCGATGTCGCCGACCGCGCCGAGCGACTTGGCGATGTCGGAGAGCGTGCGGGCCTGCACCAGCGTGGTGGTCTGCAGGTCGGGGGTCTCCGGTCGCCAGGGCAGCGTGGCCACCGCGAGGCGGTAGCGGTCGGTCGCCATCAGGGTCATCCGGTCGCCCTCGATCATCATGTTGATGCCGAGCAGAGTGACCATCTGCGAGGGCGCGCTCTGGCTGGGCTTGGCGGTGGCCGCGGCGACCGCCACCTGGGCGACCGCGTTGGTGAAGTCCGAGCCGGCGACGTTGCCGAGGGTGGCCGGGAAGACCGGCAGCGCCGGGTAGTCCTCGATCGGCATGGTCTGCATCGCGAACCGGCCGGAACCACACATCACCTCGACCCGGTTGCCGTCGGTGGTGATGTCGACCGGACGGTTCGGCAGCGACTTGACGATGTCGTTGAGCAGCCGGCCGAAGACCACGACCTGGCCCGGGTCGGAGACGTCGGCACTGATCCGGGCACGGGCCGAGACGCTCTGGTCGAAGCCGGACAGCTGCAGGGTGCCGTCGGCATCGGTCTCGATCAGCATGCCGGCCAGCACCGGGTTCGGCGGACTGCTCGGCAGGGTCCGGGCGACCCAGGTCACGGCATCAGCCAGTGCGTCCTTCTCGATGCGGAGCTTCACGCGTCGTCGCCTTTCTGCGCGCGGGGGTGGGTCCCGACACTACCCCGCGACGGAGGGCCTCCGGGACGCTGTTCGCCGCTCGGTCAGGCTCGGCAGCGCAGCGTCACCGCGATCTTCGCGGGCGCCGTCCGATCGATCGTTGAACCTTCATCGATCAGTGCGAGAGCGGGTCACCGGGGAGATGTACGTGGGTCATCAAAACATCATCTCTAGAAGTAGAGAACGTCATAGGGGTTGTGCATCCTGTGGGCGACCGGGCATCTGCGCAGCGCAGGGCGCATTCGGGCATGTTCACGAACGGTGGACGACGGCCGCCCTCTCCGTGGACAGCCGTGGATGACGCCGGATCGGTGCACGAACTTCGCGGACGTCGTCCACCGCGGTTCATCGGAAGTCCACATTCGCCCTAGCGTCGTCCCATGGATATCCACACGTTGTCCACGATCGGTGGATGAACGCGGACGGGCGGGCTGTTCCGCTGTGTAACGGGCCGAAATGGACACCCGGGGTGAAGATTTCCAAAGAAATGGGTCCGAATCACGCCGTGCGACCGATGAATCGGTTCCGAATCAGTGCTCCCGGAGGAAATCGAGACGCGAATCGGATGGGTCCTCGGCCGTCCGGGGAGAACCCTTGAGCAGGCCGGCAAGACCGGCTCGCATGATCCGAGCGGATTTCGGGTGAACAGATGAGAGCAGATCGTGTTCACGATCCACAGAGTTGTCCCCACTCTGTGCAGGGAGTGATGTCGACGTCGACCGGTCGGCGGCTCAGGACCGGGCCGATTGGCGGATCCGGTTGGTCAGCTCGGTGACCTGGTTGTAGGTCTTGTGCCGCTCGGCCATCAGGTGCCGGATCTTGCGCTCGGCGTGGATGACGGTGGTGTGGTCGCGGCCGCCGAACTGCTGGCCGATCTTGGGCAGCGAGAGGTCGGTCAGCTCGCGGCAGAGGTACATGGCGATCTGCCGGGCGTTCACCAGCGCCCTGGAGCGCGAGGAGCCGCACAGGTCCTCGATGGTCAGCTCGAAGTAGGCGGCGGTCTGGGCCATGATCGTGGCTGCGGTGATGGTGGGGGCGCCGTCGTCCGGGATCAGGTCCTTGAGCACGATCTCGGCCAGGGACAGATCGACCGCCTGACGGTTCAGGCTGGCGAACGCGGTCACCCGGATCAGCGCGCCCTCGAGCTCGCGGATGTTCGTGGAGATCTTCGAGGCGATGTACTCCAGAACGGTGTCGCGCACCTCGAGCCGTTCGCCGATCGCCTTCTTGCGCAGGATGGCGATGCGGGTCTCCAGGTCGGGCGGGCCGACGTCGGTGATCAGACCCCATTCGAACCGGCTGCGCATCCGCTCCTCGAAGCCGGAGAGCTGTTTCGGCGGTAGGTCGGAGGTGATCACGACCTGCTTGTTCGCGTTGTGCAGGGTGTTGAAGGTGTGGAAGAACTCCTCCTGCGTCTGCACCTTGCCCTGCAGGAACTGGATGTCGTCGATCAGCAGCACGTCGATGTCGCGGTAGCGGCGCTGGAAGGCGCCGGCCTTGTCGTCCCGGATGCTGTTGATGAAGTCGTTGGTGAACTCCTCGGAGTTGACGTAGCGCACGCTGACGCCGGGGTAGCGGCTCGAGGCGTAGTGGCCGATCGCGTGCAGCAGGTGCGTCTTGCCCAGCCCGGAGTCGCCGTAGACGAACAACGGGTTGTACGCCTTGGCCGGCGCCTCGGCCACCGCGACCGCGGCCGCGTGCGCGAACCGGTTGCGATCGCCGATGACGAAGGTCTCGAAGGTGTACTTCGGGTTCAGCCGGGAGTCGCTGGGGCGTGGCGTGGCCCGGGTGGTGCTGCGCAACAGTTCCGGCCGGCTGCCCTCGTAGCTGGGCGGATCGGCGTCCACGGTGAAACGGAGCTGACCGTTCGGCGCTGTCTGCTGGTGCACCTCGCGCAGATCGATCGGCAGGTCGATCGAATCGGTGTCGGGCAGCTCGTCGACCCGGCGATGTCCCGGGGTGCGTACCGGTTCGGGGCCGGAGTCGAACGACGACTCCGAGGTGAACGACTCCCGTGGGAACCCCGGCGAGCCCGGCGCAGCGTCGTCCTCGGGGTAACGCGACTCCCGCTGGTAGCGCGACTCCTCGTGATACCGGGACTCCTCGTGGTAGCGGGACTCCTGCGGCCGGGTGGTGTCGTGGATGGTGTCGTGCGTGGTCTCGCGCTGAGGTTGTTCGGTGCGCGACTGTTCTGGGCGCGTTTCGGTGCGCGGGCGGGCGCCGTCCTCACCGGGCTGTTCGGTCAGCGACGGGTCGATCGTCACCGCCAGGCGCACCGGCCGGCCGAGTTCGTCGGCGAGCACCTGGGTGATCGACTCGCGCATGCGCTGCTCGAGCACCTCTTTGGTGAGCTCGTTGGGCGCCGCGAGCAGAACGGTGTCGTCGAGCAGACCGACCGGGCGGGTGAGTCGCAGGAAGGCTCGTTGCTGGGGGGTGATGCCGGAGTCGAGGGCCGCGACAGCCCTTCGCCAGATCGTCGCGAAGTCCTCGGACGGCGGGCCTGACTGACCTGCTTGAGTCACCCGGGAGCCTCCCTCAGCCCTGTGCCAGCTTGATTGCCCACATGGTTATCCACACCTTGTGAACGAAGTTGTCACCCGCTGGTGGCATGGCCGACTTCCCGTTGCTCCGGACCGACCGAACGATCGACAAGATCAACAAACTGCCGACCCACTCGGCGTGCTGTCGAGTCAGCGGCGTGTCGCAGTGCTGTCGCCGGCTCGCAGTACAGGACCATAGCGGGTTGGGCCTACCGCCGTGGGCGGCTTGGTGCCTTGCCCGGGCGTGAGCGTCGAATTGACCCTGTCACCGCTGGGGCCGTACCGTGTTGGGGCTCGGCAGAGCGGTTTTTCCATGCCGTTTTCCGCGCCGCGACCATCCAGAAGCATCATCACGATCCATCGGTCGGGCCGGATTCGGGACCACCGAACTGTCGTCTCCTGACCAGCGTCATCGTCCTCCGGTGGCGTTCCCCAGCACCGGCCCTGTCAGGGCCGCACCGAGCGTGGAGTTACCAGTGAGCAAGCGGACGTTCCAGCCGAACAACCGGCGCCGGGCCAAGACCCACGGGTTCCGGCTGCGGATGCGCACCCGTGCCGGTCGCGCCATCCTCGCCGCCCGTCGTCGCAAGGGCCGCGCCGAGCTCTCCGCCTGAGCAACCGGCGGGCTGTGCTTCCCCCCAGGTCGCGTATGCGACGGGCATCGGACTTTCGGTGCGCGATCCGTTCCGGACGCCGGGCCGCTCGGCCGTCGATCGTCGTCCATCTCGCTCGGGTCCCCCGAACGCTGGACGCTGCCGTTTTGGACGAGCCCCGCGACTCCCGTGACGTCCGAGTGAGTGACGTCCGAACGAGTGACGTCCGCACGAGTGACGTCCGCACGAGTGACGTCCGGATCGGGTTGGTCGTCTCCAAGGCGGTCGGCCCGGCCGTGGTCCGCAATCGGGTGAAGCGCCGGCTGCGTGGTGCGCTGGCCGACCGGCTCGACGGCGTGGGGCGCCTGGCCGGTGAGCCCGACGACGTGCAGTCGCTGCTGGTGGTCAGGGCACTGCCCCCGGCGGCCTCGGCAAGTTACGCCACTCTGACCCACGACCTGGACGGCGCCCTGAGCAGCGCCCGGCGACGTTTCGACCGTCGGGCCGCACCTTCCGCCACCCCCGGAACGTCGTCATGAGCGCCGCGGGAGGAGCGTCGTCCGGCCGGTTCTCGCCGTCCGGCGCCGTCCGCCGTCTGGCCGCTGCCCTGCCGGCCCCGCTGGGCCGGGTGCTGCTGGCGATCTGGGGTGCGCCACGTGCGGCGCTGATCGTGGCGATGCGGTTGTACCGGCGTTTCGTCTCCCCGCTCTACGGTCCGACCTGCAAGTACCACCCCTCGTGCTCGGCGTACGCGCTGGAGGCGGTGGAACTGCACGGCGCAGTGCGGGGAACCTGGCTCACGGTGCGTCGTTTGGGCCGTTGCAACCCGTGGAGTGCCGGCGGGATCGACGATGTGCCCGGATCGACGCGGTGGGCGGACTGGTCGGAGCCCGAGTGGGAGACCGGCCCCCGACGGAGCACGGGCTCGGTGGCGACCGGCCGCTGACCCGAGTCAGACCTGAACCAACAGACCTGAACCAGCAGCTCGTACTGAAGTTAGTTCGGCAATTCGTTCGGCAGGGAGTGTCATGGGATTCATCGATGCGGTACTGAAACCGCTCGAGCTCGTCGTCGCCTGGCTCATGGTGACCTGGCACTCGGTGCTGACCACGATCGGTATGCCGGCCGCCTCCGGGTGGACCTGGGCGCTGTCGATCGTCGGCCTGGTGATCGTCATCCGGATCCTGCTGATCCCGCTGTTCGTGAAGCAGATCAAGGCCTCGCGTGGCATGCAGCTGCTGCAGCCGGACATGAAGAAGATCCAGGAGAAGTACAAGGGCAAGAACGACCAGGCCTCTCGCGAGGCGATGACCCGCGAGATGATGGCGCTCTACAAGCACCACGGCACGAATCCGTTGTCCTCGTGCATGCCGATCCTGTTGCAGTCACCGATCTTCTTCGCGCTGTTCCGGGTGCTCAACGGCATTCCCCGGGGCAAGACGATCGGTCCGCTGAACGAGCAGCTGGTCAACCAGGCCGACAAGGCCACCCTGTTCGGTGCGCCGCTCTCGGACACCTTCCTCGGTGCCGACACCCTCTCCACGAAGATCCTCACCGTGGTGCTGATCATCTTGATGTCGGCGACCACGTTCACCACCCAGCGTCAGCTGATGCGCAAGAACATGCCACCGTCGGCGCTCGAGGGGCAGTTCGCGCAGACGCAGAAGATCATGCTGTACGCGCTGCCGCTGCTGTTCGCGGTCTCCGGCGTCAACTTCCCGATCGGTGTGCTGATCTACTGGCTGACCACCAACATCTGGTCGATGGGTCAGCAGTTCTACGTGATCCGGCGGATGCCGGCACCGGGCTCGGCCGCCGAGGCCGCGTTGATGCAGCGCCGCGCCAAGCGGGGCAAGACCCCGCTGCCCGAGAAGCTCGGCCTGAAGTCGGGGTCCTCGTCCGCGGAACCGGCCGACCCGACGGCCGAGGAGCCCCCGTCCCCGGTGAAGCGACAGCAGCCGAAACGTGCGCCGAAGAGCAAGCGCAAGACCACGCCGAACCGTCCGGGACAGACCAGACCCGGCTCCGGATCGCAGCGTTCCGGCAACGAGCCCGAGAAACCTGGCAGCGCGCCCACCAACGCCTGACCGCTCGAGCCGTTCCCCCGAACCCCAGCGGGCCTCATGTCCCCACAGCCCTACGTCAGGGCGCGCCCGCCTGATGAATGAGGAGCACCATGACCGACACCTCGGCCGAGACCACGCAGGCCGCTCATTCCGTTTCCCCGGACGACACCGACGCCCCCGTCGCCGACGGTTCTGCCGACAGCTCTGCGGACGGTTCTTCGGACATCCCTGCGGGTACTGATCAGACCGGTGGTGAGGCGAACGGCGTCGTGGACGCCGCGTCGCAGAGCGCCGAGGCCGCCGCTGACGGCGACTCGGACACCGGCGACTCGGACACCGGCGACTCGGACACCGGCGACTCGGACACCGGGGACGCTGACGACTCGGCGGAGGCCGATGGTGCTGAAGGCGGCGAGGACGCGGCGAAGGGCAAGTCGTCGTCGCTGCGCCGGCTCGAGGAAGAGGGCGAGGTCGCTGCCGACTACCTCGAGGAGTTGCTCGACATCGCCGACCTGGACGGCGACATCGACATCGACGTCGACAACGGTCGGGCGTCGGTGGCGATCCTCGGTGAGGACGGCGCCGAGCGCGATCTGCGGCGCCTGGTCGGCGGCGGCGGCGAGGTGCTCGAGGCACTGCAGGAGCTGACCAGGCTCGCGGTGCAGTCGCGCACCGGTGAGCGCAGCCGGTTGATGCTGGACGTCGCCGGCTACCGCGCCGGCCGTCGCCGGGCCCTCGAGGACGTCGCCGCCCGCGCCTGCCAGGAGGTCGCCCGGACGAAGGAGCCGGTGCGACTGGAGCCGATGACCGCGTTCGAACGCAAGGTCGTGCACGACGTGGTGGCCGATGCCGGTCTGGTGAGTGAGTCCGAGGGCTCGGATCCCGGACGGCGCGTGGTGATCCGCCCTGCAGCAGGGTGAGCGGGTTACCGACTCAACCGGGCGGCCGGATCCGGTGAACGGTCCGGAGCAACATCCCGTGATGCCCGAGGCGGCTGCCGCCGTCTTCGGTGAACGTCTGCCGTTGGCGCGCCGGTATGCCGACGCCTTGGCGACGTCGGCTCTGGAACGGGGGCTGATCGGCCCGCGAGAGGTACCGCGGATCTGGGATCGTCACCTGTTGAACTGCGCGGTGATTCACACTTTGATCCCCAGGCAATCCACAGTTGTGGATGTCGGATCGGGGGCCGGCCTGCCCGGTCTGGTTCTCGCCGTTGTGCGCCCTGACCTGCGGATTACCCTCGTCGAGCCGTTGCAGCGGCGGGTCACCTGGTTGTCCGAGATTGTGGATGAACTCGGTCTTGGTGAGGCAGTGGAAATCCACCGTGGCCGCGCCGATTCGGTGCAGCGTTCGTTCGACGTGGCGACGGCCCGCGCGGTCGCGCAGCTGGTCACGCTGTCGGCCTGGTGCCTGCCACTGGTACGTCCGGGCGGCATGATGATAGCGATCAAGGGTGAGAGCGCGGCGGCCGAACTCGAGGCGTCGCAGGACGAGTTGCGTGCGCTCGGTGCGGTCGACTGGACGATCTCCCGGTGTGGGGCCGGCGTCGTCGACCCGGAGACGATCGTCGTCCGGATCGGTGTGGGCGAGAGCGATCCTGCGGTCCGGCGACGACAGGGAAAGGCGGGCCGGCGGAAGCGTCCGGCCGGCCCGCGCAGATCAGCCTGATTCACTGGCCCGCCTCCGGGTTTCACGTGAAACGCGTCCGGGTGACTGCCCGGGACTGCGGTGATCAGCGCCAAGATCGGATGCTGAGACGAATCGCCCCCCGGCTGGTGGTTGCGGCTGCGGCGGCGAAGACTCCCTGATGACGGAGGGAGCGCTCATGACGGCGTACACGCATGGTCATCACGAGTCGGTGCTGAGATCGCATCGGTGGCGGACGGCGGAGAACTCGGCCGGGTACCTGCTGCCGCATCTGGAATCGACCATGACGCTGCTCGATGTCGGAGCCGGTCCCGGGACCATCACTGCGGATCTGGCCTCGCTGGTCGCGTCGGTGACGGCGACCGAGGTCGGCGACGAGGAGCTGGCCCTCACTCGCTCGGCCGCGGTGGAACGAGGGGTCCAGAACGTCGAGTTCAGTGTCGAAGACATTCACCGGCTCTCCTTCGCCGACGACACCTTCGACGTGACGCACGCCCACCAGGTGCTCCAGCACGTCGCAGACCCGGTGCAGGCGCTGCGCGAGATGGCCAGGGTGACCAAGCCCGGCGGCTGGGTGGCGGCGCGTGACAGCGACTATGCCGGCTTCGTCTGGTGGCCACAGCTACCGGAACTGGACGACTGGATGCGGCTGTATCAGGCGGCGGCTCGGGCCAACGGCGGTGAACCGGACGCCGGCCGCCGGATGCTGAGCTGGGCGCATGCAGCGGGCTTGGACGACGTCACCGCCACCTCGAGCACCTGGTGTTTCGCCACCGCCGAGGATCGGCTGTGGTGGGGTGGCATGTGGGCCGATCGGATCCTGAAGTCGGCCATGGCCCGGCAAGTGCTGGACGCCGGTCTGGCAGGTCCCGCCGACCTCGAGCGGATCAGCGACGGCTGGCGGGCTTGGGCGGAGGCGGACGACGGGTGGCTCTCACTTCTGCACGGGGAGATTCTGGTTCGCGTCGTCTGACCGGGGTGCTGTTTCACGTGGAACGGTGACCATGGTCGACGGGTTCGGAGGTCCGGAGTGAATCCCGACGTGGGTGTCCCGGGTGACTTCGACGCCTGGCCCGATAGTCAGGTCCATGTGGAGTGGGGAGTGACCGGAGCGGCTCTGGCGGCTCGGCGTGGTGATGTCGTGGTTGTGGTCGACGTCCTCTCCTTCTCGACAAGCGTGGCCATCGCTGCCGAACGAGACATGACCTGCCTGGTCTACAGCGGTCCGGAGATCACGGCGCGGGGTGGGCCGGCCGCCGTGGCGGAGCAATTGGCGGCACGAGCACTGAGTTCATCGCGACGGGTGGGCCCGAGGGAGATCTCGCTGTCGCCGCAGAGCCTGATGAGGGCCGAGCGCGGACGGCGAGTACTCTTCACCTCTCTCAACGGAGCCTCAGTTGTGGCGGCGGCAAGCTCCGCGCCGGCGGTACTGATCGTGGGGCTTCGGAACGCGTCCGCCGGCGCCGAGTTCGTGCAACGACTGATGGCCGAACAGAGCCATGACCGGACGACCATCGTCGCCAGTGGCGAGCAGTGGAACTCGGTCGAGTCAGGCATCGAGGCCTTCCGCCCAGCGGTCGAGGACTGGGTCGGAGCCGGCGTCATCTGCGCGAGGCTGTTCGACGCCGGGCTCCGGCTCTCGCCAGAGGCACGGCTCGCCGCGGAGGCATCACGGTCCGGGGTCGGAGCGCTCGAATCCTGCATCTCGGCCCGCGAGCTTCAGGCTGCAGGTTTCGAGACCGACGTGACATTGGCGCTGGACGTCGATGCGTCCGAGATGGTCGCGGTCAGGGCGGAGGGTGTCGACTCCGGGCGCGAGTTCCGCGGGATGTCCCCACGGGGTTGATGGGAGCGGGCTTACCCGAGGGGGATGGCCTGGCGTGCGCTCGTCCGAACGCGGGTGATCGCCAATCATTTCGCGGGATTGAGCTCGGAGTTCGCCAATCGGGGACCGTCCTGGTTCCACGTGAAACAGAAGACATGGTTCCACGTGAAACGACCCCAGCGGCGGCATTTCCCGGACCTGGCGATTTCGTTGGACGGCTTGGGTGTTCGGACGGTGAAGGGCTCGTCAAGCCTGCCTCCAGTCTGTGGACACGCCCAACGACCATCCACCGATCGACGTAGGCTCTACCCGGTCCACTCGGAGGGATCTGGTGGTCATCGGGTAGTACTTTCCGGCGCGGCACCCACGATTCCGCCGGATGGTTGTCAGCATGGAGATGCAGGAGAGGCGGAGGCGACTTCGTGTCGGGCATCGGAAGGCCAGGAGGCCGGATGGAGTCGTCTGAAAAGGGACTGGATTGGCCCCAGGACGAGGTGTTCACGATCAAGCTCTCAGCCAACGGGAAGGCCATCGCAGTTCGTACGCCGGTGACCCGGGCTGAGTCGACCGTGGTGACCCCGGATCCGGCTGAGAGTCAGTCAGTGCGGCCTGCAACGGACGATGTCCGTACGCCTTGGAGCGGAGCGGAATCCCCGGTGGATGCTGGGCTCCCCGAGCGGCAGAGCGGCGTCCAGGACGCAGAGAGCGGCACTGACGCCGGCTCCATGGAACTCGGGACCCGACCGGTCTCGGCAGCGAACGAAGCGTCCGAGACGGATGCCAACGACACCCGCGAACTGTGGCCCGGCAGCTCCGGCGGTCGCATCGAATGGTCGGCTACCGCTCCTCAGGTGACGGTCGGCCCCTGGGGAGAGGTCGTCAGTTCGACCGGTGGCCCGCGCCATGCTCACGACGCGGAGGACGATCTCGAGTCGCTCACCTTGGCGGCCGACACGACCCTGACCGGCGCCGATGGGTCCCGGCGCGGGTTGACGGCGGAGGACGCCGTCGAATGGCTCTCGGACGGCGAGACACCGGCGCAGATCCGCGCCACGCGTGAGTCCCGTCAATTCGACTCGACAGGCTCCGTGAACCGGGAGATCGACAGGTCGGCGCTCTCGTCGCTTGCCGGTGTCTCCTGGTGGACGACGTCGGGTTCGGGGAAGCCCCAGGACTCAGCAACGCTCGACACCGCCGTCGCCTCGGCCATGACGGCAACGTCGGACGCTGAGCCGGCGACCTCGGAGCAGGAGCCCTTGGTCGAGGACCAGGCGTCATCGGTCTCGGCGGAATCCGAGACTGACAGTGCAGCGGACGACCTCTCGCTGGATGAGGCCGTATCTGAGGGGTCTGTACCCGAGGGATTCGAGGGGACGGAGCCAGCACCCGAGGACGACAACCTCGATGCATTGACGGCTGTCGTGGATGGTTCGGCCGACGATCAGCCCGGATCGGGGGGTGAGCGTGCAACCGGACGTGAACCCAACACGGACGAGTCTGAGGCAGCAGTCGCCGATCTCGTCGTCGCGATCGATCCGGTGACCATCCCCATCCCGGAGCACGCGATCGCCGCGGAGGCTGCCGCCCAGGTTGCGGTGGCGCGTGACCGGGACACCGCCCCGGACGTGGTCGAGCTCAGTGATCCAGTACGGGAGCTGGACACAGAGGTCCATGAGGACGGCGTGCGGGGGGCCATCACACCGGTCGACATCGAGGCTGAGGTCGGCGAAGTGGAGTCGGCATCGGACGGTACGTCTGCCGAGCCGATGGTGCGCCGTCCGGCCGATGCTGCGTCGGCGGTCGATGGCCGGATCCCCGACGGTGTCACCGTGGTGGACATCCGCGCGGCCTTCACCGACATCACCGACGATCAGCTGGCAGTGACGGCCGAGGCCGGCGTCCGGTCGGTCGATGTTTCCCGTGAAACATCGACTCCAACGCCGCATGCTGCGCCCGCGCCGACTGCCGAACATGCCCAGACCGATGTGCCACATGCCCAGACCGAAGCGTCCACCGAACTCCGGCACGACCTGTCGGCGGATCGGGGAGCCGACCAGTCGTCGGAGCCCGATCGCGACCCGCAGCGGAATGCGACGGATGAAAGTAGCCCCATGTCGATCACCCATGACCACACCGACGATCGGTCGGTTCCCGAGGCGGTCGCAGCTCCGGCACCAACACCGGAGCGCCCCGTCATGACCAGCGAGCTTCGGGTCAGCGAGGCGGTGGCCGCCGCGTCCAGGGTCGCCGGCGAGACTCAGTCGACGCCCGCGAGCAATGGCCACCGCTCGCCCCAGGAGAGCCTGCCGACAGCCGGGGGACCGTCGTCGAGCAGCACGACCGTGGCGCCCGTGGAGCGGCCTCTGCAGGGCTCACCCGGGCCGAACGGGGCGTCGTCCCTGCCCGGTGGGGGCGACAGCTCAGCGGCCGCGGAATCGGCTGTGGAGAGCTCCCGAAAGCCCACTCAGAAGCGGGCACTGAAGCCTGGCTGGGCCCGGCCGCCGCACCCACGGATCCTGACCGTCGCGAACCAGAAGGGCGGCGTGGGCAAGACCACCACCGCGGTGAACGTCGCGGCGGCGCTGGCGCAGAGCGGCCTGAACGTGCTGGTGCTCGACATCGACCCGCAGGGCAACGCTTCGACGGCACTGGGCATCGATCATCACAGTGAGGTGCCGAGCCTCTATGAGGTCGTGGTCGAGGATCGGCCGCTGCGTGAAGTGGTTCAGGAATGCCCCGACCTGCCGAACCTCTGGTGTGCACCGGCGACGATCGACCTGGCCGGTGCCGAGATCGAACTCGTCAGCTTTGTTGCACGTGAAACACGGCTGAAGAAGGCGCTGCAGGCCTACCTGGATGAGCGGGAGCGCAATGGCGAGGAGCAGATCGACTACGTGTTGATCGACTGCCCGCCGAGCCTCAGCCTGCTCACCGTGAACGCCTTCGTGGCGGCGCGCGAGGTGCTGATCCCGATCCAGTGCGAGTACTACGCACTTGAGGGACTGTCCCAACTGCTCAAGCACATCGAGTTGATCCGGCGGCAGCTGAACCCTGATCTGCACGTCTCGACGATCATGCTGACCATGTACGACGCGCGGACCCGGCTCTCCTCCCAGGTCGCCGACGAAGTGCGCCGGCACTTCCCGGAGCAGGTTGTGAAGACGACCGTTCCGCGTTCGGTGCGGATCTCCGAGGCGCCGAGCCATGGCCAGACCGTGATGACCTACGACCCGACCTCCAGCGGTGCGCTTTCGTACCTTGAGGCGTCGCGCGAACTTGCCGAACAAGTACTGACGTGGAAATCGACAACGCACGAGGAGACTTCGTGAGCGAGAAGCGACGGGGTTTGGGCCGTGGACTGGGTGCGCTGATCCCGAGCAACCCCCCGGTGCGACCCGAAGGGGAGCGTCCCGTCGACGACGTCTTCTTCCGTGAGCCGGCGGAGGGCCGGACCACTCCGTCCGGTGGCTCGGCGACATCGACCGCGCTGCTCGAGCGTTCGGGGCTGAGCGTCGACCGCTCGTCGGTCGAGACCGAGCCGGGCGATCGGACCACTGCTCCGCAGACCTCGGACGGCGCGGGGCAGGCCCCTGAGAACGCTGCCGCGGCCATACAGGAGTCCTCGACGGTTCAGGACGACACGCAGGACGACGTCGCCGCCGACCAGGGAGGGGCGCCCGAGGTCGTCGCTGAGGTTCGCGACGCACAGTCGGACCTGGTGCCGGTGCCTGGGGCGAGGTTCGCCGAGATTCCGATCGCCTCGATCCGGCCCAACGCGCGGCAGCCCCGGCAGGTGTTCGACGAGGAGGACCTCGCCGAGCTGGTGATGTCGATCAAAGAGATCGGCATCCTGCAGCCCATCGTCGTCCGAGAGCTGGCCGAGCCGGACGACGACGGCGCCACCTTCGAACTGGTCATGGGTGAGCGGCGGTGGCGGGCCTCCACCGAGGCCGGCCTGGCCAGCATTCCGGCGATCGTCCGGGAGACCGGCGACGACGACATGCTGCGCGACGCGCTGCTCGAGAACCTGCACCGCAGCCAGCTGAACCCCCTCGAAGAGGGGGCCGCGTACCAGCAGTTGCTCGACGACTTCGGCTGCACTCACGAGGAGCTCGCGGCGCGGATCGGTCGCTCGCGTCCCCAGATCAGCAACATGATTCGTCTGCTCCGGCTGCCTCCTCAGGTGCAGCGTCGTGTGGCCGCCGGGGTGCTCTCGGCCGGCCATGCCCGCGCTCTGCTCGGACTCGAGAGCGGCGAGAGCATGGAGGCGCTGGCCCAGCGGATCGTCTCTGAAGGTCTGTCGGTGCGCGCCGTCGAAGAAGTGGTGGCCCTGGGCGACGTCCCGGTCCCCTCGGCGAAGAAGCGTCCGAGGGCGGGCGGCCACCGGACCGAACTCGACGATCTGGCCGGGAGACTGGGTGACACGCTGGACACCCGGGTGTCGATCCAGCTCGGTCAGCGGAAGGGTCGGCTGAACATCGATTTCGCGAGTGTCGACGACCTCAACCGGATCCTGTCCTTGATGAGTCCGGCAATCCGTGGAGCCTTCTCCGAGAGCGATCTTTCGACGAAGAGCTGATCATTCCGGACGACCAGTTTCACGTGAAACCGGTCGCCCGGAGGCCGGGTTCCACGTGAAACATGACCTCGGCAAACCGGCGGATGACGTCGGCCATCCCGGTCTCGTACCATCGGATTCACTCTTTCGGCCCCATTGCACGACACGGCTAGACCCCGTCCGCGCGCCGCAGACCAGCTGGTGCTTCCCGCCAACGGCTTCCCTGGAGCCGCACTCATGCGCTTTGGCCGTCCAGTACTCACCGGCTTCCTGATCGGTATCGTCGCCGCGTTCGTCCTCGCCCTGCTCTGGCCCCGAAGACGAGAGCGCAACAGCGCCCGGGCAGAGCGACTTCGTCTCGACCGGTCTCCCGAACGCACCAACCGGGCAATCGATTCGGGCATAGCATCCGGCATCGATTCGGCAATCGGCAGGGTCGGCGCAGAGCCGGCCGAGGGTGGGACGTCGTCGTGAGCCGTCGAGTTGCGGCCCTCACCCTGGACACACTGGCCGACCTGCCGCTGCCCTGCCGCAGTTGTGTGGTCTGGGAGCTCGACCCCGTCGCGCGCCGACGAGCCGAGGAGGCTGGTGACACTGCCTTCGAGAAGGAGGTGTGGGCGTCGTCCACACTGCTCGAGTGGGGCTCATGCGGACGCATCGCCTACGTCGACGAGGACCCAGCCGGTTTCGTGATCTATGCGCCGCCCCAGATGGTGCCGAGGGCAATGTCGTTCCCAACATCCCCGGTGAGCGGTGACGCGGTGCTCATGATGACCGCCCGGGTGCTGCCTGAACACAGCGGGGGAGGACTGGCCCGATTGCTGATCCAGTCGGCCGCCAAGGACCTGACTCGCCGCGGGGTGCGCGCGATCGAAGCCTTCGGGATCGCCACCGGGGCCGCGGCGAGTCAGCCGGGCGACAACGGCCACCACTGCCTGATCCCGGCAGACCTGTTGCTTGCGGTGGGCTTCAAGACGGTCCGCCCGCATCACCGCTTCCCACGGCTGCGACTCGAACTGAAGACCGCGCTCTCGTGGCGCGAGGACGTCGAACAGGCACTGGAGCGGATTCTGGGCACGGTGCGTCAGCCCGTTCTCACGTCACAGGCCGTCGATCGCTAGCTGGCTGCATGATCACGCTGGGGTTGGGTACGCGTGCGCACGTGAGTTGGGCGTGCGGTTCTGCATGAACGGTGCATGGCCCTGGCGGGCCACCCTGGAGGGGTGA
>DAIOVT010000007.1:0-26962 GCA_036758885.1 Kineosporiaceae bacterium | reverse complement strand
CGATCCTCGATCTGTACGGCCGCGGTGAGCCGGCCGACGCGGTGACCGTGGCGGCCGAGCTGACCAAGCGCGGCGAACTGGGCCGGGTCGGTGGTGCGGCGTTCCTGCACACGTTGCTGTCGTCGGTGCCGACCGCGGCGAACGCGGGGTACTACGCGCGGATCGTGCACGAGCGGGCGGTGCTGCGGCGGCTGGTGCAGGCCGGCACCCGGATCGTCCAGCTGGGCTACGCCGAGGACGGCGGCGACGTCGACGAGCTGGTCAACGCCGCCCAGGCCGAGGTGTACGCGGTCACCGACGGCAGCCAGTCCGAGGACTACGCGCCGATCAGCGAGATCATCGAGGCGACGATCGACGAGATCGAGGCGTCCGCGCACCGTGGTGACGGAATGGTCGGTGTGCCAACGGGTTTCGCTGATCTCGACCGGTTGACCAACGGTCTGCACCCGGGGCAGATGATCGTCATCGCGGCGAGACCGGCCGTTGGCAAATCGACCTTGGGACTCGACATCTGCCGGGCCGCGGCGATCCATCACCAGGAGCCGGCGGTGATCTTCAGCCTGGAGATGAGCCGCACCGAGATCACCATGCGCATGCTCTCGGCCGAGGCGCGGATCCCGTTGCAGAACATGCGCAAGGGCACCATGCGCGAGGAGGACTGGACGCGGCTGGCCCGCACCATGGGCGAGATCAACTCGGCACCGTTCTTCATCGACGACTCCCCGAACATGACCCTGATGGAGATCCGGGCGAAGTGCCGCCGGCTCAAGCAGCGGCACGGTCTCAAGCTGGTGGTGATCGACTATCTGCAGCTGATGACCTCGGGCAAGAAGGTCGAGTCGCGTCAGCAGGAGGTCTCGGAGTTCTCCCGGGCCTTGAAGCTGCTCGCCAAGGAGCTCGAGGTTCCGGTGATCGCGATCTCGCAGCTGAACCGTGGTCCCGAGCAGCGCACCGACAAGAAGCCGATGGTCAGTGACCTTCGTGAATCGGGCAGCATCGAGCAGGACGCGGATATGGTGATTCTTCTGCATCGCGAAGACATGTATGAAAAAGAATCCCCGCGAGCGGGTGAGGCGGACTTCATCGTGGCCAAACACCGAAATGGCCCCACCGACACCATCACCGTCGCCTTCCAGGGTCACTATTCGCGCTTCGTCGACATGGCCAACTGAGGCAAAGCGGCTGTCGACGCTGCGAAGACGGGAACTCGCTGTCGATACATAGGCCCATTCGTTCACCTGACCTTGGCGCTGCGAGGGAGCCTGCGTGAGCCGCAAGTCGCAGCAGCTGGCGCACTTGGCAACGTCGACCGACACCACGCCCGGGGGCGACCGGAGGCGCGTCAGTGTGCGCTCGGTGTGCTTGGGGCCGGCGGGTCTGCTCCGCACGCAGCTGAAGCTGGAACACCCCGACGAGACATCATCATCGCCGTCGTCCCAGGGACACGTGTGCTGCCGCCAAGGCCGCGCCACGCCTTGAACTGCGCGAGCATTCACGTCGAGCGTCAATCTGCCGCTTGACCGCCACGTATGAGACCTATTGGGGAAGATCCGACGGTCCGGGGCGGTCGAATCTTCCCCAATGAGGCGTTTGCCGCAGCGCCTGGGCCGGTGCAGTGACCCTCCGGTCCTGCCGCCTGACCCTTGGTGACCGGCGGATCGTTTCGGCCGGTTTTGCCGCTATCTTTCGGTTTGCCTGTCACGGAATGCCCGGTGTGCGCGCATTCCCTGACCGAGTACAGGTGCGGGTGAATGATCGACGTCGATCTGCTGGAGGGTGCGCGTGAGCTTGTCCCTGAGGTACCGGGCAGCACTGGTCGCCGGCCTTGTTCTGTGGACGGCGTCCGCCTGCGGCGGATCCGGTGGCGATGCGTCCCCGACGGGCGATGCGTCCGGGGGTTCTTCATCGAGCGTCTCGGCATCAGCCGATGGCTCGGCCAGCGGTACAGGCGCAGCTTCGGCCACTGGTTCGCCGGAGCTTCCTGTCGGGTTGTCCACCGAGGAACAGGAGGCAGCGCTGGGTGGGCTGGCGGCCTACGCCAACTACCTGAAGGTGGGCGACAATGTATTTCAAGGCGGAGGGAGGGATCCCGAACCTTTACGTGCCGTTGCTGTAGGCACCGCCCTGACGAGTGCCCAAACCGAGGCAGCGAATCTTGCCCAACTCAACGCTCGCCTGGTTGGTTCCATAGTTGCCAAGAGGATCAAGGTCACTTCTGTGAACCTGAAAACGGATCCAGCAAAAAGCATCGTTCCTGAGGTAGTCATCAGTTCTTGCGAAGACTCTTCCGGAGTCCAAGTGGTCGACGCCAATGGAAAGGACATAACTGATAGCAGCGCAGCACAGTTCTTCCCGAGTACGGTTTGGGCGAGGTTCTACCCGAAGAACGCTGATCACGCTGAAGGATGGCTCATCGCAAGAGCTGAGAATTCGGTAGCTGGATCATGTTGATACATGGGATCGGCGCCCTGCTGCTCTGCCTCCCCGTGCAGGTAATACCTTCCGCTGATCCAGACCCTTGTACGCGCTCGAGCAGGATTCGGACGTCCGCAACGTGCATCGTGGACGCGAAGGACGGACAAGGTGCCGCGAAGACGGTCAAGAATCCGGGTCGTAAGAAGACCGGTTCCAGTTCGTGGCCACCCGCAGGCTGTGAAGTGGTCCGCGACGCCTACATACCGCCCGTGGGTGAGGGCGCCTGGAACGGACACACCGACGGAACACTCACCTACTACGACTGCGGCCGAGCAGCCCTGGGCACCGTGGACAACGGATTCTTCATCTGGACCCCACCCGGCGCCGCCGTCGACATCAACACCGTCGTCCGGGACGCCATCGCCCGGCTGCAGATCCGGGCCATCGACATCGGCATGGTCCCCGAACAGGGCAGCGACACCAACGGCAACGACAAGATCGGCCTGGTCGGACTGCCGACCTGGATGTGGATCGACAACCCCTTGGCCACGACGGCCGGCCCGATCTCGAAGGTCGACACCGATTCCGGCCTGGCCGTGACCTTGAACGCCACCCTGCAACAGGTCACCTGGACGATGGGCGACGGCACCACCGTCACCTGCGCCGGCACCGCCGCCAAGGGCACCGTCTACCGCAACGTCGATGCGGCGTCCGCGTCACCGACCTGCGGCCACACCTACCGCAGACCCGGTACCTACACGATCACCGCGACCAGCCACTGGCAGATCGACTGGACCGCCGCCGGGATCGCCGGTACCGAGACCCTCGACCTGACCGCCACCACCACCCGCACGATCGGTGAGATGCAGGTAATCGTCACCAACTGACCGGTGCTGGGCTGAAGCTCGGCTGCGGTGGCAGCCTGGACGCATGCGCAGCCGTCACGTCAGCCGGGTGATCGCCGTCCCGGTGCAGACCGCCTACGAGTTCGCCGCCAACCCTGATCATCTGCCGCTGTGGGCCTCCGGCCTGGCGACGTCGCAGATCGTCCGGGACGGCGACGTGCTGCTGGTCGACTCACCGATGGGCCAGGTGCGGGTGCGGTTCACGCCGCGCAACAGCTACGGGGTGCTCGACCATGACGTGACGCTGCCCTCCGGCGCCACGGTGAACAACCCGATGCGCGTCCTCACCCACCCGCACGGGACCGAGATCGTGTTCACGGTTCGCCAGCTCGACCTCACCGACGAGGAGTTCGACCGGGACGTGTCCACCGTCGAGCAGGACCTGGAACGGCTCAAGCAGCTCCTCGAGCGCGACGGTGCCACCGGCTGAGGCGTCGTCCGGCGTGGTTGCGGACGCATCTGTGTTCGTCTGACAGCACAAATGCGTCCGCGTCCACGCGACGCCCTAACGATCCCGCCGGTTCCAGAGCTGGTGGACCACCCCGGACGGCGCGGCGACCGACTCGATGGTGAACCGTTCCTCGAGACCGCGCAGCCCGGGCCAGATCGAGGTGCCGTGGCCGAGCACCACCGGCACGATCACCAGATGCATGACGTCGATCAGGTCGGCGGCGAGGAACTGCCGCACGGTGCTCGGGCCGCCGCCGATCCGGACGTCGAGCCCCGGCGCGCTCTCCCGGGCCTGGCGCAGCGCCTCGGCCGGGGTGGCGTCGATGAAGTGGAAGACGGTGCCGTTGGCGAACTCGATCGAGGGCCGCGGATGGTGGGTGAGGATGAAAACCGGTGTGCGGAAAGGGGGTTCGTCGTCCCACCAGCCCTGCCAGCCGTCGTCCGGCCAGTCACCGGTCTGCGGGCCGAACTTGCGCCGTCCCATGATCTCGGCGCCGATGCCCTGACCCCAGGTGCTGGTCAGCACCCGGTCGAGGGTGACCGGGGCGTCGACCGTGTCGATGCCGTGGATGCCCCGGCCGTCGAACCAGCCGAACAGCTTGCCGGCGTCACCGATCGGCTGGTCCAGGGTGACCGTCTCGCCCGCGGAGAACCCGTCGAGGGAGATGAACATGTTGTGGACGCGTGCGCGCCCCGATTCCGAGGACATGGGACTCACCCTAGGACGGCACTAGCCTGGCGCTGTATCAGCCGCGAGACGTGCTCGAGGAGAACCCGTGTCGTACGTCGTCGACTTCGTGAACGTGTCCACCGTCGGTCTCGAGTCCTCACCCGTGGCCGAGGCGCTCGCCGGGCTGCGGGCGAACGAGGCCCGCTACTTCAAGAACAAGTACGACCATGCCTTCACCGTCATGTCGCCGGAGGAGGACCCGGACACGCTGGCCTGGATCACCGAGGTGCTGACCACCGAGCGCGACATCGTGATTGCCTCAAAACCGTTGCAGGTGAGCGGGTTCGAGGTCGACGGCATCCGGATGGCGTACGTCTTCTACGAGTCCGGGCTGTCGATCAACGTGATGTACACGCTGGCCGAGGCGGGCAAGCGGGCAGTCGGGTTCAAGCTCAGCGAGGGCATGGACGTGCCCGGCGAACTCAGCAGTTTCAAGTTCGCCCGGCAGAGGTCGAAGCTGGCCGGCGTGATCAGGGGCTCGTTCTTCGTGATCAAGCAGGAGCACTGACCGATCGAGCAGGAGCACTGACCCCGCGAACCGCGGGCGGTCAGCCGACCCCGTTCAGCGCGTTCACCGAGGCCACCAGATCACCCTTGTCGTAGTTGTCGACGGCGACGTAGTTGGGGATCATCTTGCGCTCGGTGCGGCACTTCTGCAGCCGGGTCAACAGCACCGACCGCACGTTGACGGCCTCGGCGTCGGTGATCCGCGACGAGAAGTTGCTCAGCCAGTGGTTCACCAGGAACAACGGCGCGTCCTTCGCACCGCGGTTGACGGCGCAGCTGAAGTCGGCGGCCTTCTTGAAGTCGTACGGGGTGTCCTGCACGAAGGCGTTGCCGGCCAGGATCCAGGGCACCGACGGATCGGTCTTCTTCTCGTGCAGCACGACCAGCCGCTTGCCGGAACTGATCATCTCGCCGAGCGTCGGCCAGGGCTGATCGGCCTTCTGGTTGTGGATGAACGGCATCAGTCCGGCCGCCTCGAAGACCTTGGCGGTGTCGGCGGGGGAGACCTCGTCCTGCACGAAGAAGGTCAGCACCTCGCGCGGGTTGGCATCCATCCAGGTCTTCACCTGCTGCATCAGCGGCGTCCACCTGGTCGCGCCCAACTCGCACAGCGAGTGGCACAGGTACGACTCGACGGGTCCGTGCGGGGTCAGGTTCAGCGCCCCCTGCAACCGCAGCGCCGAGTCGACCGCCTCGGCGCCGAACGCCTGGCGGGCCTCGATCATGCCGGCATCGCCGGTGGTGTCGGCGTTGGCGATCACCCCCGGACGGTCGGTCTCCTGCCCCGGCCACGAGTCGATCAGGAACACCCGGATACCGTCGCGCAGCTGGCCCATCACCCCGGTCGGCTGCTCGGCCAGGAACCACCCCGGACCGTCGGCGGCCGACATCGAGTTGTGCGTCGCGGCGAACGCGACCTGGTTGTAGGGCCGCTCGCACAGGGCGGCGTAGCCGTTGCATTCGTTCGTGGCGGACGTCGCCACAGCGGGCAGCGTCTTGGTCGTCGGCCAGGCGCCGATCACGATCAGGGCGACCAGCACCGCGACCGCGGTGCCGAACATCGCGGTGCGGGCCGCGGCGGGCTTGAGTTTCGATCCCAGCGTCGGTGCGTGCCCGGTGATCCAGGAGACCAGGGCGCTCCAGAGCTCACCGATCGAGAGCAGCACGATGAAGATGCCGGCGATCGTCGCCGCGAAACTGACCACCGTGATCGGCCGGATGATCAGCGCGACGCCGAGCGAGACCACCAGCAGCGCGCGCACCAGGCGGTTGCCCGGCGAGAGCTCGGTCGACTGCGCCCAGCGGCCGGCGGCGGCGAGGATCTCCCGCGGGTGCAGCCGCAGGTCCGGGCGGTTCACCAGGGCGATCAGCAGCGCCGCCAGGGTGAGACCGCCGACCGCCCACCAGATCGAGGTCTCGAGTTCGGTGAACGTGGCCAGGGCGAGCGCTCCGGCCAGGGTCTCGGTGTCGCCGAGGGCGATCACGATGCCGACCACCAGGGTCAGGTAGGCCAGCGTGACCGCCGACCAGACCAGGCCGCGCCGTCCGACGTTGACCCAGGCCAGCCGGCCGCCACCGCCCACCATTCCGGCGCCGAGCAGGCACAGCACACTCAGGATCGGCAGCAGCCACGACAGCACCGTCACCGATCGGGCGAACGCGACGATGTCAGCGGTGAACTCCTGGGAACCGATCGACGACAGCGTGACGCCGAGGTCCTCGGGCACCACCGCCTTGCTGTCGGGGGCCAGGGTGCGGATCGCGGAGACCAGCACCGCGCCGACGTCGGCGACCCGCAGCAGCACGTGGTCGCTCTCGCCGGAGACCAGTGCCCGGTGCAGCGGGGCGATCGTCGACCTGACCACCGGGGTGATCGAGGGGCTGGCCACGACCGAGCTCGAGGCCGCCTCCAGCAGCGGACGCACCGCGACCAGGTTGGGATCGGCCTGCACGATCTGGTCGCTGATCTGCACGCCGATCTGCCGGGGAGACCGCCGGGTCGGCCCGGATCGCGTCGACGTGCTCGGCGAACCGGTCGCCGTCCAGCACTTCACGATTGACCACGCCGGCCAGCACACCGAGCACCATCAGCGCGACGCCCAGCACCAGCAGAGCGCGCTGCCCCCAGATCCGCATGGGCTGACTTTGCCATCTCCGGGCCGGAACGCGGCTCATGCTGCTCGCTCGAGTCCCGTTTAGGGTCGTTTCATGACGACTCTTGTCACCGGAGCAACCGCGAACATCGGACGCTACGTGGTCGATCACCTACTCGCCGAAGGGGTTACGGACATCCGGGCGCTCACCGTCTCGCCCGCCCGGGCTGCGCTGCCCGACGGCGTCGAGCCGGTCGTCGGCCACATCGGTCGCCCGCACACCTTGGACGGCGTCTTCGACGGCGTCGAGCGGATGTACCTGGCCCCCGCCGCCGAGGCCGGCAGCACCGTCGAGGCGATGCGGCTGGCCGTCGCGGCCGGCGTCCGTCAGGTGGTGGCCACCGACGGCCCGCCGCAGTCGTGGTGGGGCGATCAGTACCGAGCCGTCGAGGGCGCTGTCGAGGTTGCCGGCGAGAGCGGCGGTCTCGAGGTCACCCATCTGTGGCCCGGGGAGTTCATGGAGAACTTCACGATGTGGTCGCACCAGACCAAGGTGCGTGACGTCGTCCGCGACGCCTACCCGGACGCCGCCAACGCGGCGATCGCGATGACCGACATCGCCGCGGTCGCCGCGCGCTGCCTGACCAGCGAGGGCCATGCCGGTCGCTCCTACGGGCTCACCGGGCCGGACTCGCTGACCCGCCGGCAGCGGGTGGCGGCGATCGCCGAGGCGCTCGGCCGGCCGATCCTCTACGAGGAGGTCTCCCGCGAGGAGGCGATCGTCGAACTCGAACCGGAGATGGGCGAGTCCGCGGCCTGGTACGTCGACCTGCAGCCCCTGATGATCGACGGACCGCAGCCGGTGGATCCCACCTTCGAGCACGTGATGGGCGCCCCGGCGACGTCCTTCGTGCAGTGGGTCCGCGATCACGCCTCGAGGTTCCAGCCCTGAGGCCGCTGCGGCTCCGGGCCTGCCCGACGTCGGCTGGGCTGTCCCGTGTCGATCCGTGCAGTTCTGCATGATCACGCTGGGTTTGGGGGGCCTGCACACGCCCCTCACACCCATGCCGTGATCATGCAGAACCGCACGCCCCGGTGGGTGGTGCTCCGGGTCAGAGGGTGCAGGTGTTGACCAGGTCTCCCGAGGTCGGCCGTGGGTAGGTGTGGTCGGCGGGGGGAGCCGTCCGCTTCTCGACCCATTGCGTCATCAGCGTGAAACCCGCACGGGCGCAGGGCAACAGCGGCCGTTGCTGGTTCGGGAACAGCGGATAGGTGCCGTCGGTGTGGCCGCCGTCGGTGATCCGGTAGAAGCGGTGCAGGGCGCCGCGTCCGGTGGCGTCGACCAGCTTGTCGTAGGCGTCGCCCGAGGTGCTGATCGGCAGCAGGGCGTCGTGGGTGCCCTGCACGGAGATCAGCGGTTTGCCGATGCGTCCGGTGTTCTCGAAGCTCCGGACGACGTTGCGCACGCTCTTCGGCCGGGCGAAGTAGTCGTAGTCGGCGGCGCTGCCCTGATACGCCGGATCGATCGCCTTCGCGTAACCGTCGACGCCCGCCTGCCAGTAGTACTGGTAGAAGA
Source organism: Kineosporiaceae bacterium (assembly GCA_036758885.1). Classification (GTDB taxonomy): domain Bacteria; phylum Actinomycetota; class Actinomycetes; order Actinomycetales; family Kineosporiaceae; genus DAIOVT01. Next base: position 18,286 of record DAIOVT010000007.1, on the reverse strand, counting down.
TCGGCCACAGGTACTCGCTGCCGGGAGAGAACCCGGCGGCCAGGATCGCCTGGTAGGCAGCACGTTTCGCGGCCTCGTCGCCGCCGGCGAAGGCGGGGAAGTTCTTCACCCCGGCGGGCAGGTAGGTGAGCAGGTTCGGCCCGTTCGCGCGGAACAGGGTGCCCTCCCAGTCGAGACCGCCGTCGTAGAGCCAGGCCCGGTTCTCGAGCTGCCAGCGCACCTGGTAGCCGCCGTTGGAGACGCCGAACAGGTAGGTGCGCTGCGGGGTCCTGGCGTAGACCCGGCGCAGTGTGTCCTTGGCGGCGATCGTCAGCTGGGTCACCCGGGTGTTCCATTCGGCGATCGACGCACCCGGCCGGGACTGTCCCTGGTAGAAGGTCAGGCCGACATTGCCCTTGTCGGTGCTGGCATAGGCATAACCCTGTGCGAGTACCCAGTCACTGATGACGAAATCGCTGGAGTACTGGGCGCGATTGCCCGGTGGCGGGGCGACGACGAGTTTGCCGTTCCACTTGTCCGGCAGCCGGATCACGAACTGGCTGTCGTGGTTCCAGCCGTTGTAGGTGTTGCTGGTGCTGTTGTCGGGGAAGTATCCGTCGAGCTGAATTCCCGGGACGCCGCTCGGATTCGCCGTGCCCGGAACGTTCAGCTGGTCCCAGTCGGCGGCCACGGTGTGCCCGGAGGCGACGGTCCCGGCGGTGGTCAGGTCGCTCAGGCAGGACGCGCGAAGGCGTTCGGCGCCAAGCACTTTCACCTTGTCGATGCGGGCGCAGTGGCTGCCGACGGCCGGCTCGGCGGTCGAGGCGACCGCGGCGGCCGGTGGCAGGGCGAGAGCAAGGGCGGCGGCCATTCCCAGGGCGGTGGCGGCAGGAATGCGACGAAACGGATGAATCAGGCGCATGGCCCCATGCTTGCCAGGATTCGCCCGGACGCTCAAGTGATCTTGCCGCACTTTCACGAACCCGTGCGTGAACGATTACGCTCCGGCACGCTGAAGGCATGGAATTGTTCGTCTTCGGTTACGGATCGTTGGTCTGCCGCAGCTCACTGGAGCGACGATCGGCCGGGAGCGGGGTGCGCGGGCGCCGTCGTCCGGATCAGGCCCGCCGACCTCGGCGCGCCGGCCGACCGGGAACGCAACTACGATCCGATCACCCGTCACCCACCAGATCACCACGCACCGGATCGGGGCCGGCCTCCCCGGTGCTGCCGAGGTGATCACCTTCCTGCCCAAACCGGTTGCGGTGCAACGACTCAGCGCTGCCCTGGACGACGGCGGCGCGGCGATCCGGCGCGGCTACCGGCAGCTGGTCGAGACCGGTTTCGACGAGCTCGGCGACCAGGGCGCCCGGCAACGGCTCTGGGCCGACACCCGGCGGGACCCGCGGTTGGGCGAGCTCGACGTCAGGCTGTCCCCGCGCGCCGGTTGCGCCAGAGCAGCAGGGTGCTCGCACCGAAGCTGACCAGGTGCCCGAGGCTGATCCCGGCTCAGGCCCGGCCGGTGCCGTCGATCACCACTGATCGACGTGCAGCACGCTGTCGAGCGGTTGCCGCGCAGCGGGTTTGAAGCCGGAACCGATCGTGTGCGCCACCGGCAACAGGGCGGCCTGGGTGACCTTCTCGTAGGGGATGCCGAGAATCTCGGCGGTGCGGCGTTCGCCGTCCCCGCCCAGGTGCAGCGTGGTCCACGCAGAGCTCAGCCCCCGCTCGCGCAGCGCCAGCATGAAGCTCCAGGTGGCGGGCATGATCGAGCCGTGGAAGCTGGAGACGGCGAAGTTGTCCTGCCCCTCCACCCGGCCCCACTGGCACGGGATCACGTACAGCGGGGCGCGTTCCAGGTTCGCTGCCAGGTACTGCGCCGAGTCGCTGACCGCGGCCTGCCGCTCGCCACGGGCGTCGCCCGGCTGGTAGCGCGGAGCCCGGCTGGCGAAGTACGGGGTCGCGGTCTCCCTGTAGACGTCGGCGATCGCGCTCTTCTTGGCCTGGTCGGTGACCACGATCCAGTGCCAGGCCTGGGTGTTCGACCCGGACGGCGCCTGCAGCGCGATCTCGAGCGCCTCGCGGACGTCGTCCATGTCGACCGGGCGGTCGAAGTCCAGGCGCTTGCGCACCGAACGCGTGGTCAGCAGAACGTCGTCCGCGCTGAGATTGAGCTTCACCGCAGTAGTCAAGCACGATGCCCGGCGGAGCGGTGCTCGGCTACTCAGCGCCGTGCGAGACTCCGGCACGGAAGTCGGTGGTCTCCAGCACGTCCTGAATATGCCTGGTCAGGTCACCGATGTGCGAGCCGTCGACCAGGGCGTGATGTACCGCGACCGTGCAGCTGACCTCGTAGCCGGTGCCGGCCGGCACGATGCGTCCCCACGAGATCCGCGGGATGTCGTCGTCCGGGCCGCTGACCGCGTGCGTCATCGACTGCACGTCGATCCACGGCAGGCAGGAGAAGTAGATGACGTCGCGGCGCTCGCCGTTCTCGGCGATCGGAACCGTCGGGCGGTCCAGCGCCTCGACCGCGATCCGGTCGAAGGTCGGCCAGTGCGGGTCGAAGGCGAAGTCGCTGAACCAGAACGAACCGTCCGGGGTGGGCACCGTGGTCGAGACGTCGACGACGTCGTAGACCACCGCGCCGTCGCCGTCGAACCGGGTGCGGAACTGCGGCACCGCGTTGGTCGCGCAGCCGAAGGCGAACAACAGCGCCCGGTAGCTCGACGCCCCCTGCGAGACGTGGTCACGGATCAGCCGGGTGACGTCGAGCCGGGTGGTGATCGCGTAGTGCGGTTGCTCGAAGCCGCGGAAGAGCCGGAAGAGTTCGGCCCGGTTGGAGGTGCCCAGGTCGAGCGGCTTGAACGGGTGCAGATTCTGGCTGGTCACGAGGCCTTCCGCGGGTGGGGGACTGCGGACGTCGATCGGGGACCGATCAAGAGACCGACGCTAACCCACCCAATTCCGGCAAAGCGATCCCTGCGCGGCTGCTGTGTCGGGCCTCATCCGGCCGCTGCCGCGGACAGCGGGTCAGCCGGCCTGGTTCTGCCCCAGCAGTTGTGCGAACGGCACGACGTCGGCGAACTCGTCGGCCGGCCCGCGGCGGGCGCCGTCCGTCAGGCTGTCCGTCCGCCCGTCCAGCAGGGTGGCCAGCTCGCCGGCGGCCCGCTCGATGCGCGCGCCGAGGGCGCCGGCCCCGCTGCCGAAGTCGGACGTCGCCGCGTAGACCGCGGTGGGCACGCTGAGCGTGCCGAGGTGGGCGAACAGCGGACGCATCGCGTGCTCGAGCACCAGCGAGTGGCGTTCGCTGCCGCCGGTCGCCGCGAGCAGCACCGGCACGCCGCGCAGCGTGTCCGGCTCGATCAGGTCGACGAACGCCTTGAACAGCCCGCTGTAGGAGGCCTGGAAGGTCGGCGTCACCATGATCAGCGCGTCGGCGTTCTGCACGTCGTCCAGCGCGGTGCGCAGCGCGCCGGTCGCGAAGCCGGACAGCAGCGCGTCGGCGATGCCGTGCGCGTGTTCCCGGATCTCGACGAACCGCACCTCGACCGGGCCGGCCAGGGCCTCGGCGGCGCGCTCGGCGAGCTGGTCGGCCAGCAACCTGGTCGACGACGGCACTCGCAGACCGGCGCTGACCACGGTGAGTACCCGGGTGGCGGTGTCGGAAGTGGTCATCTGATTCTCCGGAAGGTGTTGTCGCTGCGGCTGTTCCGTCGCGTCGACCGGCGATGGTTGAAGGTTGAACTGTGACCGCGTCAACGCCGGGGAGGTTCAGGTATTCCCGATCTGGCCGAGCGCCTCGGTGGCCTCCTCGACGATCTCGCGCATGCAGCGCTCGGCGGTCGGCGCGTCGCCGGCCAGCACCGCGGCGGCGACGTCACCGTGCAGCCGGATCGCGGCCGGGTTCGGGTCGGCGGGCATCAGGCCGTGCTCGGTGCGGCCGCTGAGCACCTCATGGACGACGCCGCGCAGCGCAGCGAGCATCTCGTTGCCCGAGGCCTGGAGCAGGGTGTCGTGGAAGAGCTGATCGGCCTGCAGGTAGGCGTTCAGATCGCCGGACCGGGCGTGCACGGTCATGTCGACCACGGCCGCCGACATCACCCGGCAGTGCTCCGGGGTGGCCCGGGCGGCGGCCAGGGCGGCGGCGACCGGTTCGATGCCGCGGCGCAGTTCGCCGAGCGAGTGCAACTGCCGCAGGCGCTCCTGGCCGGCCATCCGCCACCGGATGATGCTCGGGTCGAGCACCTGCCACGCCTGCCGGGGTTGCACGGTGATGCCGACCCGGCGCCGGCTGGCGACCAGGCCCTTGGCCTCGAGCACCCGGATCGCCTCCCGGATCACGCTGCGCGAGACGTCCAGCCGGCCCTCGAGCCGATCGACGCTGACCACGGTGCCCTCGGCGATCCCGCCGTTGACGATCAGCGCCCCGAGATGCTCGACGACGCTGCCGTGCAGGTTCGTCGAAGCCGCGTTCGCGCTCGCGTTCGTCGAGGTCACAGCCTGGACTGTCGAGTCGGCATCCATCGGTCAATCATCACACGATTACCCGTCAGCTTCGAAGTGAGAACTCAATAAACATATTTTTAGGCTCCCAACTCTTGATATTAAGTGATGATATAGGTCACCCTCTACCCACTGAACGGCTCACGCTCCGGTGCGCGGGCCATGGTTGGGAGGACTGAGATGTACTCGCTGATGGCATTGCCCCCGGCTCTGCCCGCCGGGTTGCCGGCCGCCGTCGAGCCGGCCGCGAGCGGCGGGCGCCTCGTCGTCGCCGCGCTGATCGGCATCGCGGTGATCGTCGCGCTGATCACCCGGTTCAAGCTGCACCCGTTCCTGTCGCTGACCATCGGATCGCTGGCGGTCGCGGCGGCCGCGGGCCTGGACATGGCCAAGGCGGTGGAGAGCTTCACCAAGGGATTCGGCAGCACCGCGGCCGGCGTCGGGGTGCTGATCGCGCTCGGCGCGATGTTCGGCAAGCTGCTCGCCGACTCCGGCGGTGCCGACGAGATCGTCGACACCATCGTCGGCCGGGCCACCCCGCGCACACTGCCGTGGGCGATGGCCGGTGTCGGCGCGATCATCGGGCTGCCGATGTTCTTCGAGATCGGGCTGGTGCTGCTGATGCCGGTGATCTTCCTGGTCTCCCGGCGGGCCCAGCAGTCGGTGGTGGCGATCGGCATTCCGGCGCTGGCCGGGCTGTCGGTGATGCACGGTCTGGTGCCGCCGCACCCCGGTCCGCTGGTCGCGGTCGACGCCCTGGACGCCGATCTCGGGGTGACCCTGGCGTTCGGTGTGCTGGTGGCGATCCCGACGCTGGTCCTGGCCGGCCCGGTCTTCGCCCGCTACGCGGCCCGCTGGGCCCCGGTCGAGGCACCGGACATCTTCGAGATGCCCGAGCGGGAGAACGTCCGCCGTCCGTCGTTCCCGGTCACCCTGGCCACCGTGCTGCTGCCGGTGATCCTGATGATGGGCAAGGCACTCGCCGAGATCTTCCTGGCCGAGGGCAGCGCGGCGCGCGCGGTGCTCGACGTCCTCGGTACCCCGCTGATCGCCCTGTTGCTCGCGGTGCTGGTGGCGCTGTTCACCTTCGGTCGCGGGGCCGGCATGACCACGAAGGAACTGGCGGGTTCGCTGGAGAAGTCGTTGCCGCCGATCGCCGGAATCCTGCTGATCGTCTCTGCCGGAGGCGGTTTCAAGCAGACCCTGGTCGACACCGGGATCGGTGGCCTGGTCGCTTCGTGGGTCGAGAACAGCGGGGTCTCTGTGCTGCTGCTGGCCTGGCTGGTCGCCGTGCTGATCCGCCTGGCCACCGGATCGGCGACGGTCGCCACCGTCACCGCCTCGGGCATCCTGGCTCCGCTGGTCGGTGGGCTCTCGACCGGTGAGACCTCGCTGCTGGTGCTCGCCATCGGTGCCGGGTCGCTGTTCTTCTCGCACGTCAACGACGCCGGCTTCTGGCTGGTGAAGGAGTACTTCGGCATGAGCGTCGGACAGACGATCAAGACCTGGTCGATCATGGAGACGATCATCTCGGTGGCGGGCCTGGTGTTCGTGCTGCTGCTCGGGCTGGTGGTCTGAGATGGCAGCCGGAACCGGCCGGCCCCCGGTGCTGGTGCTGATGGGGGTCTCCGGCAGCGGCAAGTCGACCGTCGGCGCGCTCGTCGCCGGCCGCCTCGGCTGGGACTACATGGAGGGCGACGACCTGCATCCCGAGGAGAACGTCGCCAAGATGGCCGCCGGTCAACCGCTCACCGACGACGACCGTTGGCCGTGGCTGGAGACGGTCGCCTCGTGGATCGTCGAGCACACCATGGCCGGCCGCCCCGGAGTGATCACCTGCTCGGCGCTGAAGCGGGCCTACCGCGACGTGCTGCGCGAGCCGAACGTGATCTTCGTGCATCTCGAGGGCAGCCGGCAGCAGCTCAGCGCCCGCATGCGGGCCCGGCTCGACCACTTCATGCCGGCCTCGCTGCTCGACTCCCAGCTCGCCACCCTCGAGCCCCTCGAGGACGACGAGGCGCAGCTGAGGGTGAACATCGGCGCCACGCCGGCGGTGCTCGCCCAGCAGATCATCGACCGCCTGGACCTGTCCCCCACCCCGCCGTGATCATGCAGAACTGCACGCCTGCCTGTGCGGGGCGCCGTCCACCAACCCAGCGTGATCATGCAGAACTGCTCGGACTGCGGGTGATCCCGGTCAGGGCCGGGCCCGCCCGGCAGCGGCCTGCGGGCGGCGCGCGAAACGTGGCGCGTGCTCGGGCAGCACCCCGACGCCGACCAGCCGGGCCGGGACGCCGGCCAGCATCGGCTCGCGCCGCAGCAGTGTGGCCAGGGGGTGCGGCAGTTCCAGCCGAACGTCTTGGGCCAGAATGGATTCCAGCGCCGAGTGGGCCTGCAACTGGACGGCCTGGGTGAGTGCCGCGGGGGTGATCCGGCGCCGCTGCACGGCGGCCAGGTGTTTGTCGGTCAGGGTGCCGGTGCGCAGCGGTTCGGCCAGTTCGGCGGCCGCGGCGACGCCGTCCTGAACCGCCAGATTGATCCCGACACCGCCGACCGGTGACATCGCGTGCGCGGCGTCCCCGATGCAGAGCAGCCCCGGCGCCCACCATCGGGAGAGCCGGTTCACCTCGACATCGAGCAGTTTCACGTCGTCCAGGGTCATCGCGCCGACGTCGGCCTCGGGGATCGCGGCCCGCGTCTGTTCGCGCAGGGCCTCGATGCCGCGGGCCCGGTAGGCGGCGTCCGCGCCCTTGGGGATCAGCCGGGCGACCTGCACGTAGCCACGCCGCGGAATGAGGATGAACAGACCGCCCGAGGTGCCCCGTGGCAGCAGGCTGGCGCCGATCGGCGCGTGCGTCTCCAGCCGGAACCACCACACGTCGAGGTTCACCGGGTAGCGGGTCAGCGGCAGCAGCGCCTCCTGCCGGCAGATCGACCAGCGGCCGTCACAGGCGATCACCAGGTCGGCGTGCAGTTCGCCGGCACCCTCGGGGTCGAGGTACTGCACCCCCGCGACCCGTCCCCGTTCCCGGAGCAGACCGGTGACCTCGGTGTTCATCCGCAAGGTGAACGACGGCTCGGCGGCGCCGGCCTCGGCGAGCACGTTGAGCAGATCCCATTGCGGGGTCATCGCCACGTACCGGCGGGTCAGCCGCAGCCGGTTGAAGTCGACGGCGACCACGTCGCCGCCGCCCTCGACGGGCAGCCGAAGCTGGTCGATGCGGCTGTACGGCAACTCGTCGAACCGGACGCCGAGGCCGAGCTCGTCGAGCAGCCGCAAGGTGCTCGGATGCACCGTGTCGCCGCGGAAGTCGCGCAGGAAGTCGCCGTGCTTCTCCAGCACCGTGACCTCGACACCGGCCCGGGCCAGGATCAGTCCGCAGATCATTCCCGCCGGGCCACCGCCGGCGATGACGCAGGTGGTTCGGTTGTTCATGACGAGCCCCGTCTCGACCGACACGATCTCGTTCCATCCTGGACGACGCGCGGCCGGGGCGACACCGTTGAACGTGACGGGAGGTCACAGATGACTGAGAAGCCGAGCAGTGCAAGCAGTGGCGGGAGCGGGGAGGACGGCAAGGTGGCCAGTGCCGAGCGGCAGATCGCCGCGGCCGCCGAGTCGATCTTCGAGCTGATCGCCGACCCGAGTCGTCAGCCGGAGTGGGACGGCAACAACAACCTGGGCTCCGCGGACGCCGGTCAACGGATCTACGGCGTCGGTCAGGTGTTCCGGATGACGCTGAACACCGGTCAGGTGCGGGAGAACCACGTGGTCGAGTTCGAGGAGGGCCGGCTGATCGCCTGGCGTCCGTCCGAACCCGGCGCCACCCCGCCCGGACACCTGTGGCGCTGGCGGCTGCAACCTGTCGACGAGGTGCACACCCTGGTCGTGCACACCTACGACTGGACCCAGCTCACCGACGAGAAGCGCATGGTGCGTGCCCGCGCCACCACCCCCGACAAGCTGCTCGCCTCGATCGACCGCCTCGCCGCCCTCTTCGCGTGATCATGCAGAACTGCACGCCCAGCCACCCCGCTGCGCAAGCAGTTCTGCATGATCACGCTGGGGTCGGGTCTGGCGTGAGCACGGCGGGCCGTGCGGTTCTGCATGATCACGGTCAGAGGGGGATGGTGATCTGCTGGCCGACGGGGGCCTCGATCATGGTGCAGGCGGGGGCGAACTGACTCAGGGCCTCGGCGAACTCGGCCGGCGGGCGGGTCAGCCAACCGCTGCGCAGGTGCATCCCGGGTGGGTGCAGCGAGCCCCAGTGGATCGGCACCACGTGCCGCACCCCGGCCAGTTCGGCGGCGCGGGCGGCCTCGACCGGACCCATGTGCCCGGGGCTGAGCCGCGGGCCCCAGCCGCCGATCGGCAACAGCGCCAGGTCGATTCGGGCGCCGGCCAGCGCGGGCAACTGCACCATCGGCCCGTACAGCTCGGTGTCGCCGGCGAACCAGATCACCCGGCCGCCTGCGCGCACCAGAAACCCGACCGCGGCGTTCGGGCGGTGCGGCATCGGGCGACTCTTGTGATCGGCCCGCACCCGCATCACCTCGATCTCACCGCCCACGGCGTCCAGCCGATGCCACTGATGCGGCTCCAGCGCCACGGCCTCACCGCCGGTCGCCCGGGTCAGCCAGCGCGCGTTCTCGGACGCCGCGAAGACCGGCACGTGCCGCAGGAATCTCAGCGACGGCACGTCGGCGTGGTCGTGGTGCAGATGTGACAGCAGCACCGCCTCGACCCCGTTGAGCTGATTCGGGCGAGGAGCCGGACCGCGACGGCGCAACGGTGCGGCGTGCCTGCGCAGCAAGGGGTCGGTGACGAACCGGACGCCTCCGACGTCCACCACCGTCGTGGCGTGGCCCAGCCAGGTCACCCTGATCATGCGGTGTCCCGGTCGTCTTCCCCGGACGGCGCGGGTCCCGCGCCGGCGGCCCGGCGCCAGCGGAGCAGCTGCTCGTACACCGTCCAGGAACCGACCATCAGCCGGTTGTTCTGGAACACCTCCGGTTCGGAGTCGGAGTGCGCGGCCGGGTCCGGTGTCGGCGGCGGCAGGGCCCCGCCCTCCGGACCGATCACGTCGCCGTCCACGACCGTGAGCAGGTCCTCGTCCACGGGCCATGCGGCCGGGTGCATCAGCAGCCCGCTGTTCTGCTCGCCGCCCAGACCGCCGTGGCTGCCGACCAGACCCTCGAAGGCGTGCACCAGGCCGAGCCCGTCCACCGCCGAGATCATCACGATGTCACCGCAATGCCGAAGTGCGCTGAGCCGCAACAGGTCTCGTGAGGCCATCGGTCCGTAGGGGAGCAGTGGATCCTCACCCTCGAGGGTGCCGTCGTGCAGGTGATGCGCCCCGGCACGCCCGATCACCACGGTGCCGCCGCCGGGCTCGCTCACCATCACCAGGCCGATGCCGGCGGTCAGGGTCAGCCCGGGAATCATTCCGGGCCAACGCTGTTCGAGCTCGACGATGTCGGGGCGATGGTCCAGTTGCGGGAACCAGACCATGCCCAGGTTGCCCGATCCGATCACGGCCAGCTCGGGCACCTTGTGCTTGCCCGGCACCGGGCCGGATCCGCTTCCGGACTCGCCATCGGACTCCTCACCGGACACCGAGCCTGATCTCGAACCGCTTGTGCCGGAACGCCTTCCACCCCGGCGCCGCTCGCGTTCGGGACCGACCAGCACACCGTCCGCACCTTTGGCCGCACGGCCGAGCACCGAGCTGATCAGCGCGTTCACCGGCCCGTACTCCTCGCCGCTGTCCGCACGGACGACGTCGACGGCGTCGTCGTCCATCAGTGCGGCCACCCGGTCGGCCAGGGTGGTCCCGGTGAGCTGCTGGAACGTCGTGCCCAGGCTCTGGCCGTGGTCGGAGACGATGACGATGCGATAGTCGGTGGGCACCGCGCGGGCGACCAGTTCGAACTGGTGCAGCACCTGGTCGAGCCCTTCCAGGGCACGCATCGACTCGGGCCGATCGGGCCCGGCGTGGTGGGCGATCTCGTCGTAGTCGACCAGGTCGACGAAGATGATCGGGGCGCCGTGGGTCATCTGTTCGGCGACCAGCGACAGGTTCAGGTCGCGCAGCAGCACGTTGGTGATCCCGCGCAGGATCACGTAGCCGCCGCGGCGGCGGACCCGGGGCAGCACGCCGCGAAGGCGCTGGCGCCGTCCTTGATAGAGCTCTTTGATCATCTCGGCGACGCTGAGCACCATCGCCCGCGGCAGCAGGAACGGCTGGGCGAAGAACGGCAGGTACGAACCGCCCGGACCGAGACCGGCGCCCAGGCGCAGGGCGCGGCTCATCACCAGCAGACTGGTCTCGGCCTCGCCCGAGAACATGGTGCTCACCGCCACCCCGCCGTCGCGCAACAGCCCCCGCCCGGGCTCCATCCGTCCCTCGACGAGATCGGCGTCGGTGGGCCGGTTGGTGACCACCATGCGCCCGAGATCGCGGTCCCACCAACGGAAAGCGGCGATCTGCTGATGGTCGCCGTGCAGCAGCCCGGCCATGCTCGCCGGGGTGGTGCAGGGCACGCTGACCCACCACGGCTCCATCACGTGGGTGCCCTCACGCAGCCAGCGCGCCAGGTTGGGGGCCAACCCGGCCATGATCGCGCGGTGCAGTACCTGTGGCGAGACGCCGTCCAGCTGGACGACGAGCAGCCCGGCCTCGGCCTTGGGCGGCGGGGTGGCGGTGCCGCGCTCGGCGCGCCGGGCCCGGCGCCGGCTGAGTGCGCGGCCGCGACGGATGGTGTTGCCCACGACGTAGGAACTGTCCGCGGTGCCGAGCAGCCAGCGCCCGCAGGACATCACCAGTGCGGCGATGGTGATCACCATGAGCAGCGCCGTCCAACTGGTGAACCTGATGCCGGGGGCGACGATCAGCGCCAGCACGATCACCGCGAGCTGCCCGAGCACGCCGCTGGCCAGTGCCGCCACCACGCTGCCGAGCGAGGCCACCCGGCGCAGCACCGGGGCCACCATGAGGTCGCCGAAGAAGACGATGAAACCGGCCAGCACCAGCAGCGCCAGCGGTGCGTCCGCCGAGACGCCCTCGACCAGGCTGATACCCAGGCCCAGTCCGGCGGCGGTGGTCAGCACCGACCAGATCGCATCGCCGAGGTCGGCGAGCACCGGGCGCCGTCGTCCGGAGGTGTTCCGGGCGTCCGGGTCCGCCGTCGTGGCGGGGTCCGGGGGGTGGTTCGAGGTCATGTGGCGGACGGCGGCGCCGGCCGGTCCGGGGCGGGCTCGGCGTCGCCGGGGGTAGCGCTCGCCGGCTCGCCCGACACTGGCTGGTCGGTCTGTTCGGCGGGCAGCCTGCCGGTGGCGACGACGGACGCCGCGGCGGCCTCGGCCTCGGCGGAGACCTCGTAGCGGCGGCTGTAGATGTCGAACAGCGCCATGATCGTGGCGGCCGCCGGAACCCCCAGGGTGGCGCCGGCGATACCGAACAGGTTGGCCCCGAGCAGGGCCGAGACGAACGACACCGCGGGGTGCAGATTGACTGCGCGCGAAGAGATCCGGGGCTCGATGGTGAGGTTCTCGACCTGCTGGTAGGCGATCGCGAAGAGCAGCATCCACAACCCGTGGATCGGCCGGTCCGAGGTCGCTCCGACGATCACCGGCAGCGAGATCGCGATGTAGGTACCGACCGTGGGCACGAACTGCGCGACCAGGCCGGTCCACAGCCCCAGCGGCAGCCAGTACGGCATGCCGATCACCAGCATGAACAGGGCGCTGGTGGTGCTGTTGATGACGGCGAGGGTCATCCGGGCGCCGACATAGCCACCGACCTTGGCGACGATCAGCTGCCACACGGTGTGGAAGACCATCTGCGCCTCGGGCTTGAGCAGACCGGCGATCCACTGCCGCAGCCGGGGCAGCCCGGAGGAGAGGAAGTAGGAGAGGAAGATGAACGCGAACGTGTTCAGCGCGAAGCCGAGGGTGTTGCTGACGATCCCGACCAGCCCGCCGGCCAGCGAGCCGGCGTAGCTGTAGATGTCGTTCACGTTGATGCCGAGGTCGGCGAGGATGGTCTCGGTCGAGTAGTTGGTGTTGAACCGGTTGTTGATCGTCTCGAGCAGCGAGGTGAGCAGGGCCGGAGCGCTCTGCACCAGTGAGGACAGCTGGCTGGCCAGCATGCTGCCGAAGGCGAAGAAGAAGCCGAACAGGAACAGCGCCAGCCCGACGAAGGTCAGTGCGGTGGCGGCGCTGCGCGGCATGTACCTGGCCAGCCGGCCGACCAGCGGCTCGACGGCGATGGCGAAGAAGAAGGCCATCAACGCGACGAAGAACACCGACCCGCCGTCGCGGAACACGAACCGGACGAACAGGGCCAGGCTGATCGCCGCGATCACCAGCCACGCGGCCGTCCACACCGAACGCTGGTCGAAGGTCACCCGGGTGGTGACCACCGGCGCCGCGCCGGGCGTTCTGCGGCCGGCGGCGCCGGACGTGGCGACCGGCTCGACATCCCTGGAGCTGCCACCGGTCAGTCCGCGCCAGATCAACGTCGTCCCCTCTCGCTCGCCTCTCCCGAGACCCTAGCCAGTGCCGGACGCCACGCCCTCCTCGGCGCCCTTCACAGCGGGTACCCAGGATCCGTCGAGGGAGCACAGATCCCGTTGACCGACGCTGATGGGCAGAGGAAAGGACGTCTCATGACACATCAGCCGCTGTTCGTGCTGGTCGGCGGGGTGCCCGGCGCCGGAAAGTCGACCCTGCTGCGCAATCATGCGCACGCACCGCCCGGCCCGGCCGCCCCGGACGATCCGGCCGCCGCCCCCGCCGTCGCGCCCGGTACCCCGCCGGTTCACCTGATCGACCCCGACCGGTTGCGTGCCCACCTGCCGGCGATCGCCCGGCACACCCGGGCCGGCTACCGGATCAGCCGCACCGTCGTGCACACCCTGACCGCCCTGTGGGTACTGGCGGTGCTGCTGCGCGGACCGGGCCGGGCCCGCCGGACGGTGCTGGTGCACGACCCGGCCACCCGGCCCCGGCGCCGCCGGCTGACCGGGTGGCTGGCGGCCCGACGCGGCTGGCGTCCGGTACTGCTCTTCATCGACGTCCCCCGCGAGCTCGCCCTGGCCGGTCAGCACGAACGCGGCCGGGTGGTGCACTCGCGCAACTTCGAGGGGCACTGGCGCCGCTCCCGCCAGGAGGTCGACCGGCTGCGCCGGCAGGGGCTGACCGGCGACTCCGCGGAGCCCTGGTGGCTCACCTACGTGGTCGACCGCGGGACGGCGGGCCCGATGCTCGATCTTCTGCTCGAGGTCTCGGCGGGCCGGCCCGTCCGGAGCCACACCCCCGGACGGCGCCCGGTACCGGTCGCCGAGGCGGGCTGAGCCGCATGACGCTGAGCCGCATGACGCTGAATCGGGAGCCGGGCATCATGGACCGGTGAGCACGCTGCGCATCGTCCCGGCGGATTTCGCCGACCCGCGACTGGCCGCCTTCCTGCAGGCTCATCTCGACGACATCGCCCCGACCGCGCCGGCCTGCAGCCAGCACGCGCTCGATCTCGACGGTCTGCGCTCGCCCACGGTGCGGTTGTTCGTCGTCCTGGTCGCCACTCAGGACGGCGACGACCTGGTCGCCACCGGGGCGCTGGCCGGGTTCTCACCCGGTGAGGAGGAACTGAAGAGCATGCGCACCGATCCGTCCCGGCGCGGCCAGGGGATCGGTGCCATGATGCTGGACCATCTGGTCGAGGACGCGAGATCTCGTGGCGTGCAACGACTCTGGCTCGAGACCGGCAGCATGGAGTTCTTCGCCCCGGCCCGATCCCTCTACGCCGCAGCCGGTTTCGAGCAGTGCCCGCCGTTCGGCAGCTATCGCCCCGACCCGAACAGCATGTTCTTCACCAAACAGCTCTGACCCCGGCGCTCCGGCCACCTCACCGCCCCGCCACCCGGGCAGTTCTGCATGATCACGACGAGGTGGTGGTGATCAGGCGGAGCTGCCGGGTGCTGTGATGGCGAGAACCGTTGTGAGACAGCGTTTCACAGACGATCGACGGCCGGCCCGTCGATCCGGCCGGTGCAGTCGAAGACGTGACCGACCCGCTCGGTGAGGGTGTCCAGGCCGAACGCGGTGTGCGGCTGCAGCAGCAGCACCAGGTCGAAGCCGGTGAGATCGCCCTCGTGCGGGATCACCGGCACTGCGACGTCGTCCACGATGAACTGCGGCACATGCGGATCGGCTGCGCTCACCTCGGCCCCGAGTGCGCGCAGTCCGCGGATCACCGGGCGTGCCGGGGTCTCGCGTTCGTCGCTGATGTCGGCCTTGTACGACAGTCCCAGCACCAGCACCCGGGAGCGGCTCATCGCGATCCCCCTGGCGTTCAACGCGTCCTGGGCGCGGCGCACCACGTAGGCGGGCATCCGGTTCGAGATCTCCTGGGCCAGTTCGACGAACCGGAACTGGTAGCCGAGTTCGCGGATGCTGTGCGAGAGGTACCCCGGGTCGATCGGGATGCAGTGCCCGCCGACGCCGGCCCCGGGCCGGAACGCCTGGAAGCCGAAGGGTTTGCTGGACGCCGCCCGGATCGCTTCCCAGATGTCGACGCCGAGTTCGCGGCAGAACACCGCGAACTCGTTGACCAGCGCGATGTTCACCTGCCGGTAGGTGTTCTCCAGCAGCTTGGCCATCTCGGCCTCGCGGGTGCCCTTGACCGGCACCACCTCGGTCACCACCGAGGCGTAGAACGCGCAGGCCGCGGCGGTGCTGGTCGGGTTCACCCCGCCGACCACCTTCGGGGTGTTCCGCACACTGAAGTGCGGGTTGCCGGGGTCGATGCGTTCCGGCGAGAAGGCCAGGTGGAAATCCCGGCCCGCGACCAGGCCGCCGGCCTCGAGCCGGCGCCGTACCGCGCCGTCCGTGGTGCCGGGGTAGGTGGTCGACTCGAGCACCACGAGCATTCCCGGCCGCAGATGGACGGCGATCGCCTCGGTCGCCGAGAACACCGCGGTCAGATCGGGTTGCTGATGCCGGTCGAGCGGGGTGGGCACGCAGATCACCGCGATGTCGGCGGTTGCCAGGGCGGAGGTCTGCGTGGTGGCGGTGAAACCGTCCTTGAGCGCGATGGCCAGGTCGTCGTCGTGGATGTCGTCGACCGGCGAACGCCCGGCGTTGATCGCCTCGACCTTGGCGACGTCGACTTCCAGACCGGTCACCTCGTGTCCCGCGCGCACCGCCTCCAGGGCGAGTGGCAGGCCCACGTAGCCGAGACCGATCACCACGACGGATCGGACAAAGTCCTCCTGCGGGGCCTCGGGCACCCCTCGACGCTAGGGCCGGCGGAATCGCCGCAACATCGGGTGATGCGCCCGGTGTGTCCATCCTCCGGACGGCCGGTCCGAGGCGCGGCGAGCGGGCCGGCGAGACCGGGTCAGTCCTGGCTGGGCCGTGGCGGCGGGGGTAGTGGAACAGTGTCGCTGCTCGCCCGGGGGTGATCGGCGGCACCTGGCCGGACGGCATTCGGCGGCGATGTCTGTGCTGCCGGGGTCTGTGGGCCAGGGGTCTGCGGCGAGGGTGTCGCCGTCTGTGTCGACTCGGCGACGATGTGGGTTCCGGCGGTCGTCACGGTGCGGGTGAGCAGCTGCACCCGTCTCACGTCGCGGATCCGGCGCAGCGGGTCGTAGTCGGGCCCGGAGTACTCGCAACTGAACACCGTGGCCGCAGGACCGGTGAGCAGAGCGCTCCACGCGGTGAACTCACTCAGCGGCAGGTAGGCGTTGACGTTGGGCCCGAGGTCGTTCGATTGATCGACGTTGGTCACCACGCCCTGGCTGGAGATGGTGGCGAAGAAATACAGGCTGGCCCGTAGCTGGGGGCCCTGTCCGAGCGCGGGGCCACGCAGTTCCATGGTCCGCCAGGCGGCCGCATGGGTGAGTCCGGCCTGGCCGGTGAGCACGGCGTAGCTCTCCACCGAGAACGCGAGCATCGGCACGACGTCCACCTCTCTCGATGCTGAATCCAGATGCGAACCCCGAGCTGATCACCTGGTCAGGCGCGGACCAAACCAACGCGATACGTGCATTCCGGGAACATCCTCAGGCACCCTGAGTATCCGTGACAACACTCTCCGATGGTCAAAATCCGCCGAACGGGGAGAGGGTGAGCCTGACCGTGCTGTCGGGGCCGGAGCCGATGCGGGCGATACTTGTCGGGTGTCCACCTACACTCATCGCCCCGATCGCACCCAGGAACTGAGCGACACGCTGCGCCGCCGGATCATGATCATGGACGGCGCGATGGGCACGATGATCCAGAGACATGGCTTGTCCGAGGCGGACTACCGCGGTGAGCGGTTCGCCGACTGGGATCAGGACCTGCAGGGCAACAACGACCTGCTCAGCATCACCGCCCCCGAGTTGATCACCGGGATCCACCGCGACTACCTCGACGCGGGCGCCGACCTGGTCAGCACCAACACCTTCAACGCCAACCGCATCTCGTTGCGCGACTACGCAATGCCCGAGCTGGCCTACGAACTGAACGTGGCGGCCGCCCAGGTCGCCCGGGCCGCCGCCGACGCGGTCACCGCGCTGACCCCGGAGCGTCCCCGGTACGTGATGGGGGCGATGGGGCCGACCAACACCACGGCGTCGATCTCGCCCGACGTCAACGACCCGGGCGCCCGCAACGTCGGCTACGACGAACTGGTAGAGACCTATCTCGAGCAGGCCCGCGGCCTGGTCGACGGCGGGGCCGACCTGCTGGTGATCGAGACCGTCTTCGACACCCTGAACGCCCGGGCGGCGATCTTCGCCGTCGAGACCCTGTTCGACGACCTCGGACGGCGCTGGCCGCTGGTGATCTCGGGCACCATCACCGATGCGTCCGGGCGGACCCTGTCGGGGCAGGTGACCGAGGCGTTCTGGAACTCGGTGCGGCACGCCCGCCCGCTCGCCGTCGGGCTGAACTGCGCGCTCGGTGCGGAGGAGATGCGTCCGTACCTGGCCGAGCTCTCCCGGGTGGCCGACACCCTGATCTCCTGCTACCCGAACGCGGGGCTGCCCAACGCCTTCGGCGAGTACGACGAGACCGCCGAGCACATGGCCGGCGTCATCGAGACCTTCGCCACCGACGGCCTGGTCAACCTGCTCGGCGGCTGCTGCGGCACCACGCCCGAGCACATCAAGGCGATAGCCGTTGCGGCAGAAGGGAAAGCGGTCCGCGATGTGCCGCGGATCGAGCCCGCGCTGCGGCTGTCGGGCCTGGAGCCGCTGACCGTCACCGACTCCTCGCTGTTCGTCAACGTGGGTGAGCGCACGAACATCACCGGCTCCGCGAGGTTCCGCCGGCTGATCAAGGACGGCGACTACGGCACCGCGCTCAACGTCGCCCGGCAGCAGGTCGAGAACGGTGCCCAGGTCATCGACGTCAACATGGACGAGGGCATGATCGACGGCGTCGCCGCGATGGACCGGTTTCTGAAACTCGTTGCGTCCGAACCGGACATCTCCCGGGTGCCACTGATGATCGACTCCTCGAAGTGGGAGGTGATCCAGGCCGGCCTCAAGGTGGTGCAGGGCAAGCCGATCGTCAACTCCATCTCGATGAAGGAGGGGGTCGAGGCCTTCGTCGAGCAGGCCCGGTTGTGCCGCCGGTACGGCGCCGCGGTGGTGGTGATGGCCTTCGACGAGCAAGGTCAGGCAGACACCCTCGGCCGGCGCCAGGAGATCTGCACCCGCGCCTACCGGATCCTCACCGAGGAGGTCGGCTTCCCGGCCGAGGACATCATCTTCGACCCGAACATCTTCGCCATCGCCACCGGCATCGAGG
>DAIOVT010000006.1:0-28219 GCA_036758885.1 Kineosporiaceae bacterium | reverse complement strand
CACCACGATCCCGCCGACGCCACCGACCACGAGTGTGCCGCCGACCACCGACACCCCCACCACGAAACCGCCGACGACCGGACCGCCGACCAAGCCCCCCACGGTGGAACCGACCGTCAAGCCCCCCACGATCGATCCCCCGACCAGCAAACCTTCGACCAGCAAGCCATCCACGACCAAGACGACCAAACCGACGACGACCAAACCGACGACGAGCGAGCCGACGCTGCGGCCGCCGACCCAGAAGCCTCCGGCACCCAGCTCGAAGGCGCCGTCCAAGAAGCCGTCGAAGACGGTCGACCACAGCAGCGACGACATCTCCCAGATCAGCGTCTGATCCACCGGACGAGCCACCGGACGTCGTCCATCGGGCCCGGCGCGGCGTCGCGGGCTAGCCTTGACCGGTGGTCAGGTACATCAGCACCCGCGGCGACGCGACGCCCCGCCGGTTCACCGAGATCCTGCTCGAGGGCCTGGCCCCGGACGGCGGTCTCTACCTGCCGACCGAGTACCCCCGCCTGGACGCATCGACGCTGGCCTCGTGGCGAGGCCTGAGCTACGCCGATCTCGCCGAACAGGTACTGGCGCTGTTCATCGACGACATTCCCGAAACCGAACTGCGGCAACTGGTTCGGGCCACGTACACCGCGCAGGTGTTCGGCAGCGACGGGATCACCCCGATCACCGCCCTGCCCGGCACCGCACCCGGGCTGTACCTGCAGGAGCTGTCGAACGGGCCGACGCTGGCCTTCAAGGACATGGCGATGCAGTTGCTGGGCGCCCTGTTCGAGTACGAACTGGCCCGCCGCGGGGAGTTCCTGAACATCCTCGGCGCCACCTCCGGCGACACCGGCAGCGCCGCCGAGTACGCGATGCGCGGCCGCGACGGCGTCGCCGTCTTCATGCTCAGCCCGCACGGCCGGATGAGCCCGTTCCAGCAGGCGCAGATGTTCTCGCTGCCGGACGAGAACATCCACAACCTCTGCGTCCGTGGCGTTTTCGACGACTGCCAGGACATCGTCAAGGCGGTCTCGGCCGACCTGGAGTTCAAGCGCCGGCTGCGGATCGGCACGGTCAACTCGATCAACTGGGCCCGCATGCTCGCCCAGGTCGTCTACTACGTGCGCGGCTGGCTCGAGGTCACCGGGCGGCTCGGCCTGGCCGACGACGCACCGGTCTCGTTCACCGTGCCGTCGGGCAACTTCGGCAACATCTGCGCCGGTCACGTCGCCCGGATGATGGGTCTGCCGATCGATCGGCTGGTGCTGGCCACCAACGAGAACAACGTGCTCGAGGAGTTCTTCCGCACCGGCACCTACCGGGTGCGTTCGGCGGCGGACACGCACGCGACGTCCAGCCCGTCGATGGACATCTCCAAGGCCTCGAACTTCGAGCGGTTCGTCTTCGACGTGCTCGGCCGGGACGGCGCCCGGGTGCGCGAACTGTTCGGCCGCACCCTCGCCGCCGAGGGCTCCTTCACCCTGACCGGGCAGGACTGGGAAGCGGTGCAGCAGAAGGGGTTCGCCGCCGGACGCAGCACCCATGCAGACCGGTTGGCGACGATCGCCGCGGTGCACGCCGCCGACGGCCGGCTGATCGACACGCACACCGCCGACGGGGTGAAGGTGGCCCTGCAGCACCGCCGCGACGACGTGCCGATGATCGTGCTGGAGACCGCGCAGCCGGTGAAGTTCGCCGACGTGGTCACCGAGGCCACCGGGATCAGCCCGCAGCCCCCGGCGCGGCTGGCCGGCCTGCAGCAGCTGCCCCGCCGGTTCGAGGTGCTGCCCGACGACGTCGACGCGGTGAAGGCCTTCCTCGACAAACACGCGCTGACCGGTCGCTGAGACCGTGTCGCTGACCGTCCGCGAACTGATCGCGATCCCGACCCTGGCGACGACGCTGCTCGCCGGCGCCGACGGACTCGATCGTGAGGTGCGCTGGGCGCATTCGTGCGAGCTGCCCGAACCCTGGCACTGGATGGGTCCGGGTGATCTGCTGATGACCGTCGGCCACGGCCTGCCCGCCGACGAGCCGGGTCAGGTGGCGTTCCTGAACCGGATCGCCGAGGCCGGGCTGAGCGGGGTCGCCCTGGCCGAGGGCATGTACGCGCCCGCACTCGCCGACGCCGCCCGGAGCGCCGCCGACCGGCTGGCCTTCCCGGTGCTGCAGACCGGGTACGAGATCCCGTTCGTCTCGCTCGCCCGGGTCGTCGCCGACTCGAACCAGCGCGAGTCGCATCAGCGGCTGACCCGGGTGCTGCGCGCCTACGACGCCTTCCGGCTGGCGATCTCGGCCCAGGACGGCGACGCGGAGTTCGTGCGGCGGATCGGCGCGATCGCCGAGTCACCGATGTGCGCTGTCGACGTCGCCGACCGCTCGGTGGCGATGGCGCTGGGCCTCGAACTCACCGAACCGGTGCTCGCCGAGTTGCTCGACCGGATCGGCGCCCAGGGCGACCGGCTGCCGGCGGCGATGCGGGTGAGCACCGTCGGCGGACGCTTCGTGGTGCAGCCACTGGCCGGCGCCCGCTGGGTGCTGGTCACCGATGTCGCCGATCACTCGCCCGACCCGACCGTGCTCGAACACGTCGCCACCATCATGCTGATCCAGCTCGAGCGGCGCCGTTCGGCCGACCTGGCCCGGTTGCACCTGGGCGGCCGGTTGCTGATGAATCTCGTTCAGGGCCGGGCGGATCCGGGCCTGGCCGCCGCGCAGCTGACCGACCTCGGCATCGAGGGTCCGTGGCGGCTGTTGATGGTGCGCGCCCCGGACGGCGAACTGGTCGCGGTGCAGCGACGGCTGCTCACCGCCGGGGTGGCGCACGTGCTCGACCGGGCGGGCCCCCGGATCCTCGCCCTCACCTCCTCCGGCGCCGATCCCCGGGCGCTGGCCGAGGCCACGGGTGACCCGGCGGCGCACGTCGGGGCAAGCGAGGTGGTCGGCTCGCTGACCCGCACCCCGGAGGCGGCCCGCGAGGCGCGCTGGGCGCTGGAGACGCCGCCGTCCGGCGAGATCGCCCACGCCGCAGCCGATTCCTCGTTGTTCCTGCCCCGCACGGTCCGGGAGGGCGAGGCCGCGGTGAGCCGGGTGCTCGGGCCGCTGCTCGACTACGACACCGAACACGACACCACCCTGGTCGAGTCGCTGGCGGTGTTCTTCGCCGCGCAACGTTCCTGGCAGGCGGCGGCCAAGGAACTGTGCGTACACAAGCAGACGCTGATCTACCGGATGCGCCGGGTCGAGGAGATCACCGGACGGCGGCTGAGCAACCTCGAGGACGTCGTCGAGCTGCATCTTGCCCTGCGCACCCGGGACCTGTTGCGCAACAAATGATCCCGGGCGCCGAGCCGTCGAACGGCAGGTGCAGCGAGCTCAGCCGACAAAACTGGTCGGGTCCAGCCCGGCGACGAAACGGGTCAGCGGGTCAGCCTTGCGACCGGTGTCCTCCACGGACTCCTTGCGCCGCAACGCGGTTCGCACCACATGGCCGCCGGCGAACCGGATCGGCTCGGGCGGCAGGTGCACGCCCGGGGCGCGGATCAGCGGGCTGTTGCCCCACTCGTCGTCCCGATCGGTGGCCATCGCGGCGAGCACCTTGCCGAGCAGGTGCGAGGGACCCACCCCGTTGCCGGAGAACCCTGCGGCGTAACTGATCCGGCGGCCCGGGTCGAGATACCCGGCGAACGGCAGCGCGTCGCTGGAGTAGTCCACCGCACCCGCCCAGCCGGCCGCGATCGGGGCGCGACCCAGGCCGGGGTAGAGCCGGGTCAGCTGCGCGCGCAGATCGTCGGCCCGCTGCGAGCGCCCCCAGACGCTGCTGTCGAACCGGCCGCGGAAGCTGATCCGGCCACCGCCCTTGCCGAACACCACCCGGCCCTCACGGGTGGTGCGGTAGTAGTGCACCAGCCGGCGCGAGTCCGAGATCGCCGTGCCCTGCTTCCAGGCCGACTCGGCGATCAGCTCGGGCACCGGCGCCGTGGCCAGCACGTCGCTGCCGAGAACCAGCAGGTGCCGGCGCACCCGGTCCTCGCCGGCCAGCCAGGCGTTGGTGGCCAGCACCAGCCGGTCGGTGATCACCGTGCCCTGCGGCGTCCGGACGATCACCCCGCGCGGGGTGAGCACCCGGCCGAGCATCGGCGACCGTTCCCAGATGCGCACCCCCTGCTGCCGCGCCACCCGGCGCAGACCGCGGGTGAGCAGGGCCGGCTGCACGGTGGCCACGCCGCTCTCGAACACCCCGCCGAAGTGATGCTCACTGCCGGAGATCTGCGAGACCTGTTGGCTGTCAAGGCGTTCGAAGGGTGCCTGGCCCAGCGCGTCGAGCGCCGACAGGGTCTCCTCCCAGCTGTCCACCTGGCTCGGGTTGGTCGCCGCCCACAGCCACCCGGCGGGCAGTACCTCGGCCTCGATCCGGTGCTCGGCGGCGAAGGCGACCATCTCGGCCACCGACTCCTGGGCCGCGACGGCCAGGTCGACGGCGTCCTGCTCGCCGAACAGCTTGCGCAACGTCTTGATCTTCGGCCACCAGGTCATCGCGAAGCCGCCGTTGGCGCCGCTGGCGCCGGCACCGCAGATGTCCGACTCGAGCAGGCCGACCTCGAGCTCGGGCCGGGACGCCTTGAGATGCAACGCCGTCCACAGCCCGGTCAGTCCGCCGCCGACGATGCAGACGTCGACCCGATGGTTGCCCCGGGCCTCGACCAGGTCCTGGTCGGCCTCCGCAGCCAGCGCCTGCTGCATCCACAGGGTGCGTTCGGGCGTGGCCGAAATCGTCTGCGCGCTAGGAGACATCGATGACCACCGTCTTGGTCTCGGTGAACGCCTGCAGCGCCCAGGAGGACAGCTCGCGGCCCAGACCGCTGGACTTCGCGCCGCCGAACGGGGCGAGCTGGTCCCAGTAGTTGGTGCTCTCGTTGATCAGCACCGTGCCGGACTGCAGTCCGTCGATGTAGGTCCAGGCGGTGCGCAGGTCCTTGGTGAACGCCGCGGCGTTGAGACCGAACTCGGTGGAGTTGGCGATCTCGATGGCCTCCTCGACGCTGCCGAACCTGATGATCGGCGCCACCGGCCCGAAGGTCTCCTCACGGGCGATGGCCATGTCCGGGGTCACCCCGGTGAGGATCGTCGGCGGGTAGATGCGTCCCTGTGCCTGGCCGATCTGGGTGATCTCGGCGCCGGCCTCGCGGGCGCCCTCGACGTGCCCGGTGACCTGCCCCAGCGTGGCGTCGTTGCACAACGGGCCCATGTCGGTGGCCTCGTCGAGCGGGTCGCCGACGCGCAACCGGCCGGCCCGGGCGGTGAGCTTCTCGACGAACGCGTCGTGCACGTTCTCGTGCACCAGAACCCGTTCCGCAGCGGTGCAGACCTGCCCGGCCATGTAGAAGCAGCCGGTGATCGTCGCCTCCACGGCGCGGTCGAGATCGGCGTCCTCGTTGACGATGATCGGCCCGTTGCCGCCCAGTTCGAGCAGCACCCGCTTGAGGTCGCCGCCCGCGGCGGCGGCGATCTTCTTGCCGACCCGGGTGCTGCCGGTGAAGAACAGCCCGCGCACCGCGGGGTTGTCGACGACGGCGGCGCCGGCGTCGGCCAGCCCCGGCACGAAGTTGAACACCCCGGGCGGGAATCCGGCGTCCTCGAAGATCTTGGCGTAGCGAGCGGTGCTGCCCGGGCAGTACTCCGAGGGCTTCCAGACCACCGTGTTGCCGGCGACCAGGGCGTAGGTGATCGCGATCGCCGGGATGTCGACCGGGAAGTTGAACGGCGAGATCACGCCGACCACCCCGAGCGGGTACTGCTGAACGAACGTGCGCTTGCTGTTCGAGCGGGTCTCGGAGTTCGGCAGCACCGCACCGCGGAACCGCAGCATGTCCTCGGCGGCTCGGCGGAAGTGGCCCCAGCCGTACTGCAGCATCTCCTCGCGGGACTCGTGGATGGTCTTGCCCATCTCGGCGCTGATCGAGCGGGCGATCTCCTCGTTCGCCTCGGCACACAGGTCGTAGGCGCGGTACATCAGGTCGACCTTGTCGAGCAGAGGCACTGCGGCCCAATCACTCTGCGCCTTCTGCGCGGCCTCCACGGCGCGGTCGACATCGCTCGAGTCGCACACCGTGAAGGTGCCGAGGGTGGATCCGTCGTAGGCCGAGAAGTACTCCTTCGGGCCTCCCGATCCCTCGATCCATCGGCCGTCGACGTACGCCTGCACGTGATTGCTGCCCATGAGAGGCCCTCGCAGATTCGCTCGCGGATTCACAACGTTTGTCGTGCAGCGACCGATTCGCTGCCTCGCTGTCGCCATCCTCGGTGGGAGCGTCCGGGCGCCACAACGCGACCGGAATCAGAATCGGCGGCGCTCTCTCCTACTCGGGTATGAGCGGCCCGTTCGCCGCCACCGGACCCCTCTACTCGGGTATGAGAGCGGCGCCACAGTTAGCACTCGCGTCCAATATCGCCTCTGCGAGAAGCGCTCCTAGCATCGGCGAAATCCTCTCCGCCGGCCCGTCGCCGCTGCGCGAGAGCCCTTCCGAAGCCGCCAGGAGACAGCGATGTCGATGACCCAGGACGCCGAACCGGGCGTGCTCCGCCGTATCGAGAGCCGATCCATCGACTACGTGCCGCTCGGCGAGCGCGGCGGACGGCTCAGCGACCAGTCGACGATCTGGTTCGCCGGCAGCGCGCACCTGCTCAGCCTGGCCACCGGGGCGATCGGGATCGGCCTGGGGCTGAACCTGATCTGGACGCTGATCGCCCTGGCGATCGGCACCTTCCTGGGCACCGTGCCGGTCTCCGCACACGCCACCCAGGGTCCGCACCTCGGCCTGCCGCAGATGGTGCAGAGCCGCCCGCAGTTCGGCCGCTACGGTGCGCTGTTCATCTGGGCGATGGCGATCATCGTCTACTGGGGCTACATCGTGCTCGGCGGAAACCTGTTGGGCGCCACCGCATCCGAGCTCGGCTGGGGCGCCGCGCCGGCGTGGGCGATCGTCACCGGTCTGATCGCGGTCGCGCTGGCGATCTTCGGGTACCACTGGCTGCACGTCGCCCAACGGGTGATCACGGTGGCGTTGGTCGCCGTCCTGCTCGTCTATGTGATCGGGCTCAGCGTGGGCGGCCACTTCCCGGCCGGTACCTTCACCCTCTCCGGCACCTTCGCGCTCGCCCCGTTCATGGTGGTGGTCTCCTCGGCGACCGCCTATCAGCTCTCCTGGGCCTTCTTCGTCTCGGACTACTCGCGGTACATGCCGCCCGGCACCAGCAAGCCCGCGATCATCGCCTGGACCTCGCTCGGTCTCTACTTCGGGGTGTTCTCGTTCGAGGCGGTCGGCGCGATCTGCGCGGTGCTGCTGCCGGACGCCGGCATCATCGCCGGCCTGTCGGCCACGGGCGACTACGTGTTCTCCGGGCTCGGCTCGATCATGCTGGTGGTCGGCGGGCTGGGTCTGCTCGGGCTGATGGGCATGTGCGTCTACGGCGGTTCGCTGACCCTGATCACCGCGCTGGACAGCATCCGTTCGGTGCAACCGACCCGGGGCATCCGGGTGGTCACCATCGCGATCATCGGGATCAGCGCCACCGCGGCCGGCGCGCTGCTGCCCGAGGACTTCCTGAACACCAGCTTCACCACGATCCTCGCCGTGCTGGCCTATCTGATGGCCCCGTGGACGTCGGTCAACCTCACCGACTTCTTCCTGGTGCGGCGCGGGCACTACTCGGTGCAGGAGATGTTCCGCCGCGACGGCATCTACGGGCTGTGGAACGTCCGGGGCATCACCGCCTACCTGCTCACCTTCGCGATCATGGTGCCGTTCATGTATCTGAGCTTCTTCGAGGGCCCGATGGCGCGGCTGCTCGGTGTCGACATCGCCTTCTTCGTCGGCATCCCGGTCGGCTGCCTCATCTACTGGGCGCTGTGCCGCAACCTCGACCTGGCCGCCGAGCGCGCGGTGATCGCCGACGCCGACCGCGACCTGGAGGCGGTGGCCGCACCGATCGCCTGACCGGTCCCGGCACCCACGTCCGAGGACGCCACCCGGTAGGCCGACAGACACTCAGTGCCACCGACCCGTAACGTCGAGTAGTGCCCGACGTTCTGTCCGGCGATATTTCGAGAGGTACAGAACGTCGGGAGGCATTGTGTGGCGTCTGGCCCGACAAATGCCTCCGGACCTGTCGAGACCCGAGGCGAAACCATGATCACGCAGTCCCGAACGCTTCGGCGCGCCCTGGGTGTCGGCGGTGCGCTGACCCTGGGCGCCGGACTTGTGGCGGCGACCGCGGCCGGGCCGGCCACCGCGGGCACCACCGGCCAGCTGTCGCACCTGGTCAACGGCTCCTTCAACGGTGCCTCGGGGTGGAACGAGTCGACCGCCCGGGGCGGGCTGAAGATCGTTCCCGGACGCACCGGCACCGCGGCCCGGCTCACCCACACCGCCGGTTCGCGGTACCAGGTGATCCTCAACGACAACCGCAACACGGTCTCCAGCACCGTCGCCGGTGCCAGCTACACCGCCACCGCGTGGGTGCGCGCCAGCACCTCGACCGCGGTGACGATCCGGCTGCAGGAATGGGCCGGCAAGACCAAGAGGAACGACACCGCGGCGACCTACACGATCGGTTCGGCATGGACCCAGATCGGCGTGAACACCCTCGCCGTCACCTCCGGCTCGAGCCTGGACCTCAACGTGCTCGCGGCGGCGTTGCCCGCCAAGGCCAGTCTCGACGTCGACGACGTGACGTTCCGGGTGCGCAAGGCGGCCTGGGCCGACGACTTCTCCGGCGCTGCCCTGGACCCCGCCTCGTGGACGGCGCTGAACCGGTCGACGTTCGGTGACGGCAACGCCGAACTCGCCTGCCTGACCAGCCGGCCGCAGAACCTCTCGGTCAGCGGCGGCACCCTGGCCCTGACCGCCCGCCGGGAAGCGTCCCCGATGGCCTGCGGCAGCGGCGACACCCGGTTCCCGGAAGGCCGCGACTACACCTCGGCATTCATCAACGGCAAGCGCTCGTTCACCTACGGACGCTTCGCCGTCCGCGCGAAACTGCCCACCCGGCAAGGGGTCTCGAAGGGTCTGTGGCCGGCCTTCTGGATGCGTCCGGTGGGCGGCGGCACCGGCGAGCTGGACATTCTCGAGGCGCTCGGCTCGGACGCGGCGTCCAAGGTCGAGGCCACCCGGACGCATCAGACGATCCACTACGACTACCGGCCGACCTACGCCAAGCAGGGCACCTCGGTGGCGCTGCCCGCCGGTCAGAGCACCGCCGACTGGCACACCTACGCGGTCGAGTGGGACCCGGCGCAGATCCAGTGGTTCGTCGACGGCCGGCTCACCTACACCCGCACCGCCGCGACCACCCCGTGGCTGGCCGGCACCTTCAACAAGCCGATGTACCTGCGGATCAACCTCGCCGTCGGTGGCCGCTGGCCGGGTTCGCCGACGTCGTCCACCGTGCTGCCGGCCAGCTATCTGATCGACAGGGTGAGCGTGCACGGACCCGCCTGAGTCACCGCCGGGTTGCTTCGATTCCCGGACGGGTCGAGTCTGCTTCCCACACAACGGGTTGCGGAGGGATCTTGTGTTCGAGGTCGAGGAACTGATCGGGCGCTACGCGGTCGCCGATCGCGCGGTGCCGCATCTGCGGGCGAACTTCATCGCCAGCCTGGACGGCGCGGCCACGGTCGGCGGACTCTCCGGCGGGCTCAACGACGAGTGGGACAAGCAGGTCTTCGACACCCTGCGCAGGCTCGCCGACGTGGTGATCGTCGGCGCCGGCACGGT
This sequence comes from Kineosporiaceae bacterium, assembly GCA_036758885.1. Classification (GTDB taxonomy): domain Bacteria; phylum Actinomycetota; class Actinomycetes; order Actinomycetales; family Kineosporiaceae; genus DAIOVT01. Next base: position 18,443 of record DAIOVT010000006.1, on the reverse strand, counting down.
GCGCAGCGAGGGCTACGGCGCGCTGCAGCTGGACGGCGACGCGGCGGCCTGGCGACGCGAGCACGGCCTGGCCGAGCACCCACGGTTCGCGATCGTCACCGGCCGGCTGGAGCTCGATGCGTCCGGGCCGGTGTTCGCCGAGGCGCCGGTGCGTCCGATCGTGCTCACCCACGCGGGAGCCCCCGCCGACCGCCGCGCCCGGCTGAGCGAGGTGGCCGACGTCCTCGACTGCGGGGAGCATTCGGTCCGTCCGGACCGGCTGGTCGAGGTGTTGCGCGAGCAGGGCCTGCCGCAGATGCTCACCGAGGGCGGGCCGACCCTGTTCGGGTCGCTGATCGACGCCGGCGTGGTCGACGAGCTGTGCCTGACCATCGCCCCGCTGCTCGCCTCCGGAGCCTCCCGCCGGATCGCCACCGGAGGCGATGAGACGCCGCAACGGATGCGTATGGCGCACGCCCTGCCCGGCGGCCCGATGTTGTTCCTGCGCTACCTGCGCTCCTGAGCGTCCCGACCGAAGCGCCCGGCCGGACCGGCGGTTCGGCGGATCCGTCCGGGTTCAGGCCCGCGGCTCGTATCGAATCTGGTACGCATCTCAGGTGGCGGTCGAGGGTTCGGCGAAGCGTCCGGCAGTGCGTCCTCAGGACGTCGCCGGGCTGCTCGCCCAGGGCACGCTCAGCGATCTCGAGCGGATCACCGCCACCCTGGACGCTGCCCCCTGGGGGCCGGTGGCCCGCCAGGTCGAGCAGGTGTTGGACGGCGCCCCGCCCGCAGGCGTGGCCTCGATGCTGCGCCGGGCGATCACGCGCGCCCGGGCCGAGGCCGAACGCAGCGAGCGCGCCGAGGTCGCCGCGGAGATCGCCGAACTGATCGCGGCGACCGGGCTGACCGTGGCCGAGGTCGCGGCCCGGACCGGCACGTCGCGGTCGCGGCTGTCGACGTACCGGTCCGGTTCCGTGGTGCCCTCGGCGGCCTATCTGGTGCGGCTGCGCCGGGTGGCCGCGAGCCTGCGCACCCCTCCGTGATCATGCAGAACCGCTCGCCTCACCGGGGCTGAGCAGAGGCAGTTCTGCATGATCACGCCCTGGTCCACAGAAGCGCGCGCGGGTCCTCAGAAGCGCGCGGGTCCTCAGAAGATGGTGCGCCGGATGGACCGGATGCCGACGGCGAGGCCGACCGCGCCGGTGAGGGCCGCGGCCACGAACCCGATCACGACCTCGTTGCCCCACTGCCCCGAGAAGAGCACCCGCTCGGCGTCCACGACATAGGTGAGCGGGTTGAACTTGGAGGCGATCCGCATCCATTCCGGCCCGGTCTCCAGCGGCAGCATCATTCCGGAGAGGATCAGCAGCGGGAACAACAGTGACTGCTGCACCGCCCAGAAGATCCACTCGGTCTTGCGGGCCGCGATCGCCAGCGCGTACGAGAGCGCCCCGACCCCGACACCGAAGATGCCGAGCAGCAGCAGACCGACGACGATGTGCAGCGGGTGCAGCCGGAACCCGAACGGCCAGGCGACCAGCACGATGATCGCCGCCTGGATCACCAGCGGGGTGAGTTCCTTGAGCGCCCGGCCGATCATCAGCGCCGCCCGTGACAACGGCGTGGCCAGGATCCGTTCGAAGGCGCCGGTCATGATCTCGAACTGCAGATTCGCGCCGGTCATCGACGTCCCGAACATGGTGATCATGACGACCACCCCGGGCAGGAACCACTGCAGGGTCTGCCCGGTCGGCATGTTGCCCCCTGCGACACCGGAGAGCAGCGGCGCGAACAGCCCGAGGAAGATCAGCGGCTGCAGCAGCGAGAAGATCAGCGAGAACGGGTCACGCAGGATCGTCAGCGACTCCCGCGTCCAGACGGCGGCGATGTCGCTGAGCAGATTGCCGCGCCGCACCTGGATGTCGGGCAGAACCTGTTCTGCGGCAAGGGTTGTCGACATCAGGCATCGGCTCCTTCGCGAAGGCTGCGACCGGTCAGGGTCAGGAAGACGTCGTCCAGAGTGGGCTGCTTCAGCGTTGCCGATCGGACGGCGACCCCGGCCGCCGCGAGCCGGCCGAGCAGGTCCGGCAGCAGCCGGTCGCCCGCGGAGACCCGCATCGAGATCCGCCGGCCCGGGGCGCCGCCGTCCAGAGTCACGTCACTCTCCTGCAGTTCGGTGCCGATCCGTTCCACGGCGGCCCTGACCTGCTGCGCCGCAGCGGATTCCACGACCAGCGTGATCCGGTCGCCGGCCAGCCGGTCCTTGAGCGCCGCGGGACTGTCGTCGGCGATCACCGATCCGTGGTCGATCACCACCACCCGTTCGGCCATCGAGTCGGCCTCCTCGAGGTAGTGCGTGGTGAGCACGATGGTGGTGCCGTTGTCCCGGCGCAGCCGGGTGATGTGGTCCCACAGGTTGGCCCGGCTCTGCGGGTCCATGCCGGTGGTCGGCTCGTCGAGGAACAGCAGTTGCGGTCCGTGCACCAGGCCGAGGGCGATGTCGAGGCGGCGGCGCTGGCCGCCCGACATGGTGCTGACCTTGCGCATCTGCATGCCGTCCAGGTCGAGAGTGGAGAGCAGTTCGCCGGCACGGCTGCGCGCGGTGGCCCGGTCGAGCCCGTAGAAGCGGGCCTGCATGAGCAGTTCGTCGAGCACCCGGTAGTTGTGCCCGGCGCCGTCCTTCTGGCCGACGTAACCGATGCGCGAGCGGACCCCCGGCGGGTCGGCGACCACGTCGACACCGCACACCTGCGCCCGGCCCGAACTGGGCGTGAGCAGCGTGGTGAGCATGCGCAGAGTGGTCGACTTGCCGGCTCCGTTGGGTCCGAGGACGGCGACCAGTTCGCCCCGGTCGACGGTCAGGTCGATGCCGCGCACGGCCTCGACGCTCTGTTTTCCCGTGGTGAAGGTGCGGGTCAGCGATTCGGTGCGGATCACGCTCGAATCCTCTCCGTACGTCGTACTGGGTTAGGTGACCCACTGAACCATACGTTGTACGGGGTTTTCAACCCGGACGGCGCGGACGCCAGCAGATGCCGGATGACAGATACCGGATACCGGATGAACCCGTCAGGCGGGTGGCGTGACGCCGAGACCGGCGACCAGCGCGTCGAGCACCGCCTGTGCCGGGCGCGAGGCCGGCGGACGACCGTGATGGGCGGCCATCACCCGGCGGCGCAGGCCGGTCACCTCGACCACCCGGACGCCGGGATGCCGGCACGCCTGCAGGGCCAGCGCGGGCAGCAGGCTGATCCCCAGACCGGCGGCGACCAGCGCCTGCACCGCGACGTAGTCCTCGGTCTCGTAGTCGATCTCGGGCGTGAAGCCGGCCTGCCGGCATGCCGAGACCAGGTGCTCCCGGCAGCGCTCGCAGCCGGCGATCCAGCGGGCCCGCTCGTACGGCAGCAGATCGTCGATCCCTTGTCCGGCAAGGGTTCTCGGCCCGTACCGGCGCTCGCCGTCCGGCAGTACCAGGTAGAGCGGCTCGTCGAACAGCGGCACCAGGGTCACGTCGCGGCGGTCGGCCGGGTCCGGCTCGCCGTAGCCGAACACCACCGCGACGTCCACCTCCCCGGCGCGCAGCGCCGCGAGCGCCTCGGGCGGTTCCGCGTCGGCGAGCCTCAGGTCGACGTCCGGAAAGGCCGTGCGCAGGTGCGCGGCGGCCGCGGGCACGATCGTGGCCAGCGCCGAGGGAAAGGCCGTGATCCGCACCCGGCCGGTGCGCAGACCGGCGAGGTCGTCGAGCTCGGCCCGGGCCGACTCGACCTGGGCCAGGATCACCTCCGCCCGCTGGGCCAGCAACCGGCCGGCCTCGGTCAGCCTGATCCCCCGGCCCATGCGCTGCAGCAACGGCATGCCGACCTCGGCCTCGAGCCGGGCGAGTTGATGACTGACCGAGGGCTGCGCGTAGTGCAGCCGCTGCGCCGCAGCGGTGACCGAGCCCTCGCGGGCGACGGCCACCAGGACCCGGAGCCGGCCGACATCTAACACAGAGCAAGTATGGAGGATTTGTAGGATTTCTTCATAGCCGACGTCTATCAGTGCCGAGAAACTTGGCATCACTGCAGATCAACGAAGTCTTGCGGTGCCTCGAATGCCTTGCCACGGTGGGGATATGGCCAAAGCCTCGCAGCCCCGATCGATGTCTTTGAGTGATCCCGCGGCACGCACACTGGCGAACGCCACGAAGACCGTGCCGCAGATGGACAGCCTCACCCCGAGGTGGTTGGTGCATCTGCTCAGCTGGGTGCCGGTCGAGGCCGGCATCTACCGGCTGAACAAGGTCGTGCACCCCGAGTCGGTGAACATCCAGTGCGACAACTACGACGAGGCCCCGCTCGAGGAGACCTTCGTCGACTACACCACCGAGCCGCGCGAGTACCGGCTCAAGGCGGTGCAGACCATCCTCGACATCCACACCCGCATCTCCGACCTGTACTCCAGCCCGCACAACCAGACCGCGCAGCAGTTGCGGCTGACCATCGAGGCGGTCAAGGAGCACCAGGAGAACGAGCTGATCAACAGCCCGGAGTACGGGCTGCTGTCCAGCGTCGTCGACGGCCAGCGGCTGCCCACGATCGGCGGTCCGCCCAGCCCGGACGACCTGGACTCGCTGATCAGCAAGGTCTGGAAGCAGCCGGCCTTCTTCATCACCCACCCGCTGGGTGTCGCCGCGTTCGGCCGGGAGTGCACCCGGCGTGGGGTGCCGCCGCCCACGGTGAGCATGTTCGGCTCGCAGTTCCTCACCTGGCGCGGGCTGCCGATCATCCCCTCGGACAAGGTGCCGGTCGAGGACGGCAGGACCAAGGTGATCCTGCTGCGCACCGGCGAGGCCCGGCAGGGTGTGGTCGGGCTGTTCCAGCCGGGGCTCTCCGGCGAGCAGGGCCCGGGGCTCTCGGTGCGGTTCATGGGCATCGACCGCAGCGCCATCGCCTCCTACCTGGTCTCGCTGTACTGCTCGCTCGCCGTGCTGACCGACGACGCCCTGGCCGTGCTGGACGACGTCGAGGTGGACAGGTTCCATGACTACAACCCCACCTACCGGTGACGCTCAGCCCGGCGACTCCCAGCTGCCGGACTGGCTGCCCGACGAGGCGACGCTGACCCGGCTGGCCGGAGAGTTCTTCCGGGCGCTGCCCGGCACCGAGCACCCGCCCGGGGTGACCGGGCCGCCGATCAGCCCGCCGGCCGGGCCGCCGCCGACCAGCACCCCGGCCAATTTCGCCTCCACCACAGCGGGTTTCGCCGTCCCGACACCTGATCTGCCGGCGTTGCCGGTGACTCCCGACCTGCCCGAGCTGAGTGGGTTCAGCGGCGGTGGCGTGCCCACCGCCCTGGCCGGCACGCCCGGCACGAACACCGGGGCGCCCGGCGCCTCGGACTACTACTTCCTCACCGAGGCGGTGGGCCGCACCCCGGCCGCGCCGGCCACACCCGGGTTCGGCCGGCCCGAGGTGCCCGAGCTCGATGCGTCCGAGTTCGATGCGTCCGCCGGTGCCGAACGGTTCGCCGAACCGCACTGGTCGGTGAACGAACGGCAACCGTCGGGGCTGCCGCTGGACCCGCACCCGGCCTTCGACGTGCACGCGGTGCGGCAGGACTTCCCGATCCTCGGCGAGTTGGTCAACGGACGGCCGTTGGTCTGGCTGGACAACGCCGCGACCACCCAGAAGCCGCAGGCGGTGATCGACCGGCTGGTGCGGTTCTACTCCCACGAGAACTCCAACATCCACCGGGCCGCGCACGAGCTGGCGGCCCGGGCGACCGACGCCTACGAGGGTGCCCGGCGCACGGTGGCCGACTTCGTCGGCGCCGGCTCACCCGACGAGATCATCTTCGTACGGGGCACCACTGAGGGGATCAACCTGATCGCGAACACCTGGGGCACAAGGAATCTCGGCCCCGGCGACGAGATCGTGATCTCCCACCTCGAGCACCACGCCAACATCGTGCCCTGGCAGTTCCTGGCCGAGCGCACCGGCGCGGTGATCAAGGTGATCCCGGTGGACGACGCCGGCACCCTGCTGCTCGACGAGTACACCAAGCTGCTCTCCGACCGCACCAAACTGGTCTCGGTGACCCAGGTGTCGAACGCGCTCGGCACGGTGGTGCCGATCAAGCAGGTCATCGACATCGGGCATCGGGCGGGGGCCACGGTGCTGATCGACGGCGCCCAGTCGGTGCCGCACCTGCCGATCGACGTCACCGCCCTGGACGCCGACTTCCTGGTCTTCTCCGGGCACAAGGTGTTCGGCCCCACCGGGATCGGCGCCGTCTACGGCAAACGCGAGATCCTGCAGGACATGCCGCCCTGGGAGGGCGGCGGCAACATGATCACCGACGTCACCCTGGAGCGCTCCACGTTCCACGAGCCGCCCGGACGCTTCGAGGCCGGCACCGGCAACATCGCGGACGCCGCCGGGCTGGGCGCCGCGCTCGACTACGTGCAGCGGATCGGTCTGCCGAACATCGCCGCCCAGGAGCATCTTCTGGTCGAGTACGCGACCGAGGGGCTGCGTCAGGTGCCGGGGCTGCGGCTGATCGGCACCTCGCCGGAGAAGGCCAGTGTGGTCTCCTTCGTGCTCGACGGCTTCGAACCGGTCGAGGTCGGGACGGCGCTCAACGAAGAGGGGATCGCGGTCCGTGCCGGTCACCACTGCGCCCAGCCGATCCTGCGCCGGTTGGGTCTGGAGGCCACGGTGCGTCCCTCGTTCGCCTTCTACAACACCTGCGAGGAGGTCGACGCACTGGTGGCCGCCGTCCACCGGATCGCCGCCACCAGGCGCTGATCCGGGCTCCCGGACGCCTCGCCCACCCTTCGCTCGCGCCGGTCAGACGTCTGCTGCGGCTGCCGGATCGCTTGTCGGCCAACGCCTTTCGACGTCCTTCCAGGCGAGCAGTTCGGCGGCGGTGCGCTCGTCGATGACCAGATCGGTCACCGCCCCGGCGCGTAGCGCGCCGGTGACCGCAGGCACCCGGGCCGACCCTGCCGCGACGCACATCCGACGGGGCAGCTCGGCCAGCCGGGAGAGGTCCGGCCCGCTGCTGCGGGCGTTCAGGGCGATGTCCTCGTAGCTGCCGTCGGCACGCACGAACACCGTGCAGATGTCACCGACGGCGCCCGCGGCCTGCACCGCGGCCAGGTCCTTGGTGTCCAGATATCCGCCCGCGTAGACCTGCGAGGTCATCGCGCCGCGCCAGGAGCCGACCCCGAACACCACGATGTCGCAGGCGTGCTGCACGTCGACGACGTGCCGCACCGAGCGCTCCCGCCACAGCGCCGCCTTGGTGGCCGGATCGTCGAAGAAGGCCGGCACCGGGAAGAACACCGGCCGGGCCTCGAACGCCTCGCAGGCGCGGCCGAGCAGGTCGGACACGTACATCACCTGGGCGCTGGTGGCATGCACCGCGCCGTTCATCTGCACCACCGTGGCCCCCCGGGTCGGCTTCGGCACCAGGTTCTCGACCACGGTGGACGTCGTGGTGCCCCAGGCCAGCCCGAGCGTGGCGCCGTTGTCCATCCAGTCGCTGATCAGCCGGGCGGCGACCCGGGCGACCTGGCCGAGCCGGTGCGCGTCGGTGGCGGTCTCGCGCACCGAGACCACGTGCGCCCGCACGCCGAACCGCTCCAGGAAGGCGCTGGCGACGCTGTCGGCCTGGGTCGGGCCACCGACCGAGATGCGCACGATGCCGCGGCGGCGAGCCTCCTTGAGCTGCCGCGAGACGGTCGACCGGGAGATCCCCAGGCGCTGGGCGATCGCCTCCATCGTCTCCTCCTGCACGTAGTACAGCGTGGCGACCCGGTGCAGGTCAGCGCCGGTCCAGGCGTCGTCCATGCGGCTCCTTCGTGCCCGTTCGAGGGCTTGACGCTGCACGTTTGTGCAACCCATTGATCGTACGTGCACGGCGGGGGCATTGTTGGGGGGAACCCCACGAACTTGCCTGAACTGCACCAACCCTCTCGATCAGAGGCAAAGGAGCTGAGATGACTGCACTGACGACCGCCAGCCGCGTCGCCGCCCTGCAGGACATGAGCGGACCCGAGGAACTCGACATCCTGGTCGTCGGTGGCGGTGTCACCGGTGCCGGAATCGCCCTCGACGCCGCCACTCGCGGTCTGCGGGTCGCCGTGGTCGATGCCCAGGACTGGGCCAGCGGAACGTCCAGCCGGTCCAGCAAGCTGGTCCACGGCGGACTGCGTTACCTGCAGATGCTCGATTTCAAACTCGTCCACGAGGCCCTCGGTGAACGCGGCCTGCTGATCGACCGCCTGGCCCCGCACCTGGTGCGCGCCGTGCCGTTCCTGTACCCGCTGGACAAGTGGTACGAGCGGCCCTACGTCGCGGCCGGCATCGGCCTGTACGACGCGCTGGCCACGGTCGGCACCCGCAACCGCGCCGTCCCGACGCACCGGCACCTGTCGGTCAAGGGCGTGCAGAAGGTCTTCCCCGACCTCAAGCCCGGGGTCTGCAACGGCGCCGTGCGCTACTACGACGGGCAGGTGGACGACGCCCGCCTGGTGATCGCCCTGATCCGCACCGCGACCCAGTTCGGCGCGCTGGCGGCCAGCCGCACCGAGGTCGTCGAGCTCACCAAGGACGCCTCGGGCCGGGTGAACGGCGCCCGGCTGCTCGATCTGGAGACCGGTACCGAACACACCGTCCGGGCCCGATCGGTGATCAGCGCCACCGGCGTGTGGACCGAGCAGACCCAGGACCTGGCCGGCGCCGCCGGCGGGCTGCATGTGTTGGCGTCCAAGGGGATTCACATCGTCGTCCCCCGGGAGCGGATCAACGGCGAGAACGGACTGATCCTGCAGACCGAGAAGTCGGTGCTGTTCATCATCCCCTGGTCGCGGTACTGGGTGATCGGCACGACGGACACCGGCTACCACGGTGACCTCACCCATCCGGTGGCCTCCGCGGCGGACATCGAGTACGTGCTCGAGCACGCCAACACCGTTCTGGCGCAACCGCTCACGCGTGACGATGTGATCGGTACCTGGGCAGGGCTGCGGCCGCTGCTGCAACCGGGCACCAAGGACGGCGAGGGCGCCTCGACCAAGGTCTCCCGCGAGCACACCGTCACCGAGGCGACCCCCGGACTCATCTCGATCGCCGGTGGCAAGCTCACCACCTACCGGGTGATGGCCGAGGACGCGGTCGACTTCGCCCTCGGCGCCCGTGCCAAGGAACTGCCCTCGGAGACCGCCACCACGCCGCTGATCGGGGCGGCCGGGTTCCACGCCTACGCCCGGCAGGCGCCGAACCTGGTGAAGAAGTACGCGGCCGACGGCTGGGACGACTTCCTCGTCGCGCACCTGCTGCACCGCTACGGTGCGGCGCTGCCCGAGCTGCTCGAGCTGATCGAGCAGCGTCCCGATCTGGCCCGGCGGGTCACCGGGGCCGAGGCGTACCTGCGCGCCGAGATCGTGCACGCGGTCACCCACGAGGGCGCGCTGCACCTCGAGGACGTGATGACCACCCGCACCCGGCTCACCTACGAGGTGCGCGACCACGCCCTGCCCGCGGCCGAGGAGATCGCCGAACTGATCGGCGGCGAACTCGGCTGGAGCGACGAGCGCCGGGCCACCGAGGTGGCCGCCTACCGCGAGCGCTGCGCCGCCGAGGACGCCGCCTCGGCAGCCCCGGACGACGAACATGCCCAGGCCGCCCGCGAGCGGGCCGGCGACGTGCTCGCCGACCTACCCGGTGCCCGGGTCACCTCCTTGGCCTGAATCCCCACGGCCGCAAGTGGTTACATCGATCCACGCAACTGGAACACGTCCCCCGCAAGGTCGTACCTGATCGACGTCCTGCCCCCCGCAGGACCGCAGTCGTCACACCGCACCCGAACACCAGGTTCATCGCCACTCCCGCGCGCTGTCGCGCGGGCCGACGTCAGGAGCCACGAACATGCACATCCTTGCCGCCACAGCTGCCGGCGACACATCGCTGGGCACGGTCTTCACCTCCGAAGTGCTCGGCACCGCCATGCTGCTACTGCTCGGCTGCGGCGTTGTCGCCAATGTCGTTCTGCCGCAGGCGAAAGGCAACGGCGCCAACTTCCATCTGATCAACTGGGGATGGGGTATCGCCGTCTTCGCCGGCGTCTTCGTCGCCTTCAAGTCGGGCGCCCACCTGAACCCCGCGGTCACCGTCGGGATCCTGGCCAGCGGCGCCGACGAGTACGCCAAGGGCGTTCCGGTCAGCGCCGGGTCGACGATCACCTACTTCGCCGCCCAGATGCTCGGCGCCTTCATCGGTGCCGTGATCGCCTGGCTCGCCTACGGGCTGCAGTTCGACGCCGAGGGCCCGGCCGAGAACAAGCTGGGCGTCTTCTCCACCGGCCCGGCCATCCGCAACTACGGCTGGAACCTGGTCACCGAGGTGATCGGAACGTTCGTCCTGGTCTTCGTCATCCTGGCCTTCGCGAAGACGCCGTCGGGCCTCGGCCCGTTGGCCGTCGCCCTGCTGGTCGTCGGTATCGGCGCCTCGCTCGGTGGCCCGACCGGGTATGCGATCAACCCCGCTCGTGACCTCGGTCCGCGCATCGCCCACGCCGTGCTGCCGATCAAGGGCAAGGGCGGCAGCGACTGGGCCTACTCGTGGGTGCCCGTGGCCGGCCCGCTGATCGGTGGGGTGCTCGCCGGGGTGGTCGCCCGGATGTACATCGGATAGCCGCGCCACCCGCCAGACTCAACCTCACCACTGGGAAAGGGACTCAACGATGAGTGACAAGAAGTACGTGATGGCTGTCGACCAGGGCACCACCAGCAGCCGGGCGATCCTGTTCGACCACTCCGGCCAGATCGTCACGGTGGGCCAGAAAGAGCACACCCAGATCTTCCCGCGCGCCGGATGGGTGGAGCACGACCCGGCCGAGATCTGGACGAACGTCCGCGAGGTGATCGGAATCGCGTTGTCCCAGAAGGGCATCAGCGTTCAGGACGTCGCCGCGGTGGGCATCACGAACCAGCGCGAGACCGCGGTGGTCTGGGACAAGAACACCGGCGAGGCCGTCTACAACGCCATCGTCTGGCAGGACACCCGGACCAGCAAGATCGTCGAGGATCTCGGTGGCGACGCCGGTCCGGAGAAGTACAAGGCGATCGTCGGCCTGCCGCTGGCCACCTACTTCACCGCCCCCAAGGTGAAGTGGATCCTCGACAACGTCGAGGGGGCCCGGGCCAAGGCCGAGGCCGGTGACCTGCTGATGGGCACCACCGACTCGTGGGTGCTGTGGAACATGACCGGCGGGGTCGACGGCGGCGTGCACGTCACCGACGTCACGCGGACGATGCTGATGAACATCGACACCCTCGACTGGAACCCCGAGATCTGCGCCGACATGGGCGTCCCGATGTCGATGCTGCCCGAGATCCGCTCCTCCTCCGAGGTGTACGGCCAGGGCCGCAGCGACGGGTTCCTGCCCGGGGTACCGATCGCCGGCATCCTCGGCGACCAGCAGGCGGCCACCTTCGGCCAGGCCTGTTTCGAGCCCGGCATGGCCAAGAACACCTACGGCACGGGCAGTTTCCTGCTGCTCAACACCGGCACCACGCCGGTGCGCAGCGAGAACGGGCTGCTCACCACGGTCTGCTACAAGATCGGGGACGCCGCCCCGGTGTACGCGCTCGAGGGATCGATCGCGATCGCCGGCTCGCTGGTGCAGTGGATCCGGGACAACCTCGGCCTGATCAAGGACGCCCCCGAGATCGAGGCCCTGGCCCGCGAGGCCGAGGACAACGGCGGCGCCTACTTCGTGCCGGCGTTCTCGGGTCTGTTCGCCCCGTACTGGCGCTCCGACGCCCGCGGCGCCGTCGTCGGTCTGACCCGGTACGTCAACAAGCACCACCTGGCCCGCGCCGTCCTGGAGGCGGTGGCGTACCAGACCCGCGACGTGCTCGAGGCGATGAACGCCGACTCGGGCGAGGCGCTCACCGAGCTCAAGGTGGACGGCGGAATGGTGGCCAACGAACTGCTGATGCAGTTCCAGTCCGACATTCTCGGCGTCGACGTGGTGCGTCCCAAGGTCGCCGAGACCACCGCGCTGGGTGCCGCCTACGCGGCCGGTATCGCGGTCGGGTTCTGGCAGGGCGAGCAGGACGTCATCGACAACTGGGCCGAGGACAAGCGCTGGTCGCCGCAGATGGACGAGGACCAGCGGGCCAAGCTCTACCGCAACTGGAAGAAGGCCGTGCAGCGCACCCTCGACTGGGTGGACGAGGACGTCGACTGATTCGGCAGGTCTGAATCCGGCGGGTCCGATCCGGCCGGAGTGACCGCGGGCCGCGTTCCACAGAGTGCTTCTGTGGAACGCGGCCGAGGTTTGTCGCTAGGCCGGCGGCGTGAGCGAGGAGTCGATCGAGGCCCGGGCCAGTTCGGGCCGATCCCCGAAACCCACGCAGAGCCGGAACAGCATGTCGCCCTGCAGATGGTTCAGCGCTTCGGCGGGCAGCAGCCGCGACTGGGTCAGATGGACGACGCCGTGCGCGGCGAGCCAGACCTCCGCGGCCCACAGGTGCCCCCCGGCCGGCTCGGGCCGGGAGAACCTTCCGGTATCGACACAACGGTCGAGGAGAGCCACCAGCCGCTGGTGCACCCCTACCCCCAGGTGGTCGTCGTGCTCGGGAGGGAGATCGATGAACAGTGCCCGGTACCAGGCAGGGTTGTCGGCTCCGAGGGCGACGTAGGCGTCGACGACGGTGGCGAGGTCGGCGACGGCATCGTCGGTGCGAGGGACCGCGTCGATCGCCGTGCACACGTAGGCGAACCCGTCGCGACGCAGTTCGCGACGAAGCTCGTCCATGCTGCCGAAGTAGGTGTACACCGCCATCGTCGACGTGCCGGCCTCGGTCGCCAGCCGTCGGGTGGTCAGGGCCTTGGGCCCGTCGGTGGCCAGCACCTCGGCGGCCATGGCGAGGAGCTTCTCCCGGACGGCGGGATCTGCGGGGCGAGGCATGCCTTGACCGTAGCATGACATCGATATATAACGTTGATATTGAACTGGGGGATCACGATGGAAGGATCGTCATGCAAAGCGCCGAGCACCTACCGGACCCCGACGACCGAAGCAGGCCCGGCACATTCAGTCGTTTCGGTCTGGTCCTGGACATCGCTCTTCCGTTGGTCGGCTACTACACGATGCACGCGCTGGGCTTCTCCGACTGGGCGGCCCTGCTCGCCGCGACGGCCGCTGCCGGCCTCAGGCTGACCGCCGTCGCACTGCGGTCGCGTCAGGTCTCATGGTTCTCCGCGATCATGTTCGTGTTCTTCGGCGTGGGTCTGGCACTGGCGTTCGTCGGCGGTGATCCTCGTGTACTGCTGTTGAAGGACTCGTTCAGCACGGCTCTTCTGGGAGCCGTGTTCCTCGCGAGTCTGGCGACCAGTCGCCCACTGACGCTGGCGGCCGCACAGGACTCCACGCCGTGGCGGGGGCGAACCCTGGGGCTGCTCTATCGGTCCGAGCCCGCCGGGCGTCGTGCATTCCGGATCACCACGCTGGTGTGGGGCATCGGCCTGCTCAGCGAGGCGCTCGTGCGCCTACCCCTGGTCTACCTGCTGCCCGTCGACGTGATGGTCGGCCTCTCCACCGTGCTGATGATCGGCGCCATGGCCGCCCTCGCGGGGTGGAACATCCTCTACATTCTTCGCGCCTCACGGCGGCACCCGGAGCTGAGCATCCTGCTGCCCGGAGGCCCGCGCTGACCACCGGGTTCGGCGTCCTTCAGGACGTGCGGTCCAGCACTCCGGACATCGACTCCCAGGACCAGTAACGTACTATGTACGTGGTTTTACTGTCGGGGTGCCGAACCGGGCATGGACCCGACCGTCCTGCGACCGTTCCGGTTCGGGTGACCTGTGGAGGTGTCATGGCCGAGGAGGGCGACGCACCGCTCGCCGACGAGGCCGCGATGCGGACCTTCGAGGACGGCGGCGACCCACGCGAGTGGGGCACACCCGAGGGACGGCACGTGCTCGCCCTGCTGTGGGACCCGCCGGTCCGGGCCGCACGGGGACCGCGCAAGAAGCTCAGCCTCAGCGAGCTGATCAGCGCTGCGGTCGAGCTCGCCGACGCCGAGGGCTACGAGGCGCTGACGATTCGTGCCCTGGCCAAGAACCTGGGCATCGGCACGATGTCGCTCTACACCTACGTGCAGGGCAAGTCCGAGCTCCTGGAGCTGATGATCGACCGGGTCTACGGCGAGCGCAGCCTGCCGGCGGCCGACCTGCGCTGGCGGGCGAGGTACGAGCAGCACGCCCACGAGGCGATGGCGATGTACCAGCGTCACCCGTGGCTGGTGCAGGCCAACCTCTGGCGGTTGCCGCTGGGGCCCAACGTCATCGGCATCAGCGAGGACCTGTTGCGCATCGGTGAGAGCGCCGGCCTCAAGCCCGCACTCAACGTGCGGGTCTCCTCGCTGCTGGAGTCGTTCGTGTTCGGCAAGGCGCGCAGTGCGGTGTCGGACAACGCCGAGGCGCTGCGCACCGGGCAGAGCACGGACGACTTCTGGAACGCGCGGTCCAGCTTCTGGGGCACCTACTTCGATTTCGAGCGGTACCCGGCGATGGTGCGCACCTGGGAGGCCAACGCCTACGAGGAGTCCGACTCCCCCGACCAGGAACTCGATTTCGGCCTCTCCCTGGTGCTCGACAGCGTCGAACGGCTCGCCGTCCAGAACAACGCCGTCCAGAACAACGCCGTCCAGAACAACGCCGTGCAGGACAAGCAGGAGGACAGGAAATCGTGAACCAACCGATCGACCGACCGATCGACCGGCAAGACTCTCACCGCATGATCCGGGTTCGCGGGGCCCGGGTGAACAACCTGCGCAGCGTGGACGTCGACATCCCCAAGGGCGCCATGACCGTGTTCACCGGGGTGTCCGGCTCCGGGAAGTCCTCGCTCGCCTTCGGCACCATCGCCGCGGAGTCACGACGGCTGATCAACGAGACCTACTCGACGTTCATCCAGTCGTTCATGCCGGCACAGGCGCGCCCGGAGGTCGACGAGCTCGAGAACCTCAGTGCCGCAATCGTTGTCGACCAGGAGCGGATGGGGGCCAACGCCCGTTCCACCGTGGGCACCGCCACCGACGCCTACGCCCTGATGCGGTTGTTGTTCAGCCGGCTGGCGAGCCCACACGTGGGCGGGTCGGGCTGCTTCTCGTTCAACCTGCCAGAAGGCATGTGCCCCGCCTGCGAGGGCACCGGCAAGGTCTCCGCGATCGACGAGAACGTGCTGGTGGACCGCTCCAAATCCCTTGCCGAGGGCGCGATCCTGGCCCCGAACTTCGGCGTCGGCACCTGGTACTGGCGCTACTACGGCGAGTCCGACCAGCTCGATCCGCACAAGAAGCTGGCCGACTACTCCCCCGCGGAGTGGGACCTGTTCATGTACGCCGAGCCCACCAAGGTGAACCTGCAGGGCATGAACACCACCTACGAGGGTCTGGTGGTCAAGATCAGGCGCGTCTTCCTGGCCAAGGAGGGCGAGGCGAAACAACGCCACATCAAGGAGTTCATCGAGCGGGTGGCCACCTTCACCGCGTGTTCCGACTGTCATGGCACCCGGCTCAACGAGGCCGCCAGAACCGCTCAGCTGAACGGCCGCACGCTGCCCGAGTGCTCGGCGATGGAGATCACCGACCTGCTCGAGTTCCTCAAGGGCATCGACAATCCCGAGGTGGCGCCGCTGCTGGCCAATCTCAAGGGCATGCTCGACGCGCTGATCCAGGTCGGTCTCGGCTACCTCTCGCTCGATCGTGAGGCCGGCACGCTCTCCGGCGGCGAGGCGCAGCGGGTGAAGATGGTGCGGCATCTGGGATCCGCGCTCACCGACGTCACCTACGTCTTCGACGAGCCCACCGTCGGGCTTCATCCGCACGACATCTCGCGGATGAACAACCTGCTGTTGGCCTTGCGCGACAAGGGAAACACCATTCTGGTGGTCGAGCACAAGCCCGAGGTGATGGCGATCGCCGACCACCTGATCGATCTCGGCCCCGGGGCGGGCGCGGACGGCGGCACGATCACCTTCACCGGCGGGTACGACGCGCTGCGCGACAGCGACACGATCACCGGGCACTCGCTGCACCACCGGGTGGGGCTGCGCGAACAGGTACGCACCGGCACCGGCGCGCTGGCCATCCGCGACGCGAGAACCCACAACCTGCAAGGGGTCTCGGTCGACATCCCGCTCGGCGTGCTCACCGTGGTCACCGGGGTCGCGGGTTCGGGCAAGTCCTCACTGATCCACGGGTCGCTGGCCGGCCGGGACGGCGTGCTGATCGTCGACCAGTCACCGATCCGGGGCTCACGCCGCTCCTCGCCGGCGACGTTCACCGGGCTGCTCGACCCGATCCGTGCCGCCTTCGCCAAGGCCAACGGGGTGAAACCCGCTCTGTTCAGCGCGAACTCGGCCGGGGCCTGTCCGGCCTGCAAGGGGCTCGGGGTGATCTACACCGACCTCGCGATCATGGCCGGGGTGGCGACCCGGTGCGAGGACTGCGAGGGAAAGCGGTTCACCGCCGAGGTGCTCGCCCACACCCTGCACGGCCTGAACATCGCCGAGGTGCTCGACCTGACCGTCGCGCAGGCGGCCGGCGTGTTCACCAGCGGCACTCCGAAGAAGATCCTCGGCCGGCTGGTCGACGTCGGTCTGCCCTACCTGCGGCTGGGGCAGGCCCTGAACACCCTCTCCGGCGGTGAGCGGCAACGGCTCAAACTCGCTGCGACGATGGGGGGTTCGGCGATCAGCTCGGTCTACGTGCTCGACGAACCGACCTCGGGGTTGCACCTCACCGACACCGACACCCTGATCGCCATGCTGCACCGGCTGGTCGACACCGGCAGTTCCGTCGTGGTCATCGAACACAACCTGGCGGTGATGGCCCAGGCCGACTGGATCATCGACATCGGCCCCGGCGCCGGTCACGACGGCGGCCGGGTGGTCTTCGAGGGCTCTCCGGCACAGATGGTGGACGACGCCTCGACGCTCACCGGTGAGCATCTGCGAACCTGGATCGAGGGTAGTAGTCGTTGAGCGGCAAGATGTTTCGGCTGATCGGTAGCGATGGCAGGCAATACCGGAGCGCCCGCCCCGGGGAGTTGGGCGGGCACCGGCGCAGCAAGATCTACGGACGCCTCGACTGCCGCGGGGCGCAACGCGCGATCGCGCGGGGCGGCTACGTGAAGAACCGGGTGTTCTTCGCCGACGAGGCCTCCGCGATCGCGGCCGGGTACCGGCCGTGCTGGGAGTGCATGCGCACCGAGTACCAGCAATGGAAGAAGAACTCGTAGCTCAGTCGTCCGGGGTGTAGCCGAGGTTCGGCGAGAGCCAGCGCTCGGTCTCGGCGATCGTCCAGCCCTTGCGCTCGGCGTATTCGCTGACCTGGTCGCGGGCCAGCCGGCCGACGACGAAGTAGCGGCTCTGCGGGTGCGCGAAGTACCAGCCGGAGACCGCCGCCCCGGGCCACATCGCCATCGACTCGGTGAGTTCGATGCCCGTCGCGGTCTCGACGTCCAGCAGTTCCCAGATGGTCTGCTTCTCGGTGTGGTCGGGGCAGGCCGGGTATCCCGGCGCCGGCCGGATGCCGGTGTACGACTCCGCGATCAGGGCGTCGTTGTCCAGACGCTCGTCAGGGGCGTAGGCCCAGTACTCCTTGCGCACCCGTTCGTGCATCCGCTCGGCGAAGGCCTCGGCCAACCGGTCGGCCAGCGACTCCAGCAGGATCGCGCTGTAGTCGTCGCCGCCGGCCTTGAACGCCGCGACCCGCTCGGCCGAACCGAGCCCGGCGGTCACCGCGAACGCGCCGACGTAGTCGGCAAGCCCTGACCCGACCGGTGCGACGTAGTCGGACATCGCGCGGTTGGGCACGCCGTCCCGGTGCTCGCCCTGCTGACGCAGACCGAACAGCTTGGCCCGCACCGTCTCTCGCGACTCGTCGGCATAGACGACGATGTCGTCGCCGTCGGCGTTGGCCGGGAACAGGCCGATCACCCCGTTGGCCCGCAGCCAGTTCTCGGCCTCGATGCGGTCGAGCATCTGCTGGGCATCCTCGAACAACCGGCGGGCCACCTCGCTGGTCGCCGGGTTGTTCAGGATGTCGGGGTAGCGGCCCTTCATCTCCCAGGCCAGGAAGAACGGTCCCCAGTCGATGTACTTGCGCAGTTCGGCGATCGGGTAGTCGGTGAACACCTTGACGAACTGGTGGGCGAGCGCGCGCCGGCCCTGGTGCAGGTCGCGCGCCTGCTGGGTGAGCATACGCGGGCGAGGCGGCCGGTAGTCGCTCCAGTCGATCGGGGTCGCCCGCTCCCGGGCCTTCGCGAGGGATGCCAGCGGACGCTCGTTCGCCTTGGCGGCGTGGCGTTCCCGCAGGGCGTTGTAGTCGGCCTGCACGTCGGCGAGCAGGGTCTCGCGACGCTGCGGGGAGAGCAGTGAGGCGACCACCGGCACCGAGC
>DAIOVT010000005.1:21246-28492 GCA_036758885.1 Kineosporiaceae bacterium | reverse complement strand
GACGGCGACCCGACGGGCGTCTCGGCCACCACAGCAGGTGGGACGGCGGGTCGGTCGGCCGGCCGGGCGGCGGTCGAGGTGTCGGGCACGGCCTCGGCGAGCTGCGCGGCGGGCATCGTGATCGCGAGGTCCAGCGGCCTCGCCGCGGCGGTTCGCCGGAGGAACGACACGGGCATCTCCACGGGGGGCGGATTCGGAATCGGACGTCGAGGGGCGGGGTCGGGACGGATGGCCCGCAGCGAGGAGAGGTCACCGGCGAGCGCGGTCACCGCCTCGGCGACCGGGCGGCCACCGCAGATCACCGGGATGGCCGGCCGGGCGGGCACCGGGTCGTACCGGGCGATCAGTGGTTCGAGATCGAGCGCCCGCCCGTGGGCGAACACCTTGGCCAGCACCGCGGCCACGGTGCGCGCCGCCGGCACGCCCCGGCGGTCCATGCCGACGGAGAGGTGCGGCCGGTCGGCGAGCGTCTCACCGACCCAGCGGGTGCAGGTTCCGGCCGGGCCGACCTCGATGAAGTAGCGGTAGCCACGGTCGTGGGCGGAGGTGACCAGGCGCGGGAAATCGATGGTGGTGCAAAGGGTCTGCGCGATCCGGTCGGCGACCTGATCGGCGTCGGCCCCGTCCGGACCGAGAGCCGGCACCGGTCCGTCGTCGAAGGCGCTGAACAGTTCCGCGGTCACCGGCCGGGTCGGGTAGTGATTGAGCCGGGCCAGTTCGGTGCGGGCCGGTTCGACCACCGCGCAGTGCATCACGTGGTTCGCCGGTGCCCGCGCGGCACGGGCGCCCAGCCCGGCGATCACCTCGGCGACCGCGGCCGGGTCGCCGGCGATCACCACTTCGCCGGGCGCGTTGACATGGGTCAGGAAGACCCGATCGGTCTTCTCCACCGCGGCCCGGGCGGCCGCGGGATCGGTGAGCACGACCATCGTCGTCCAGATCGGTCCGTCCGGCCCCTCGCCGGCCGGTGGCAGCTCCCAGGCCTCCCGGACGATGCGCATCGGGCCGGTCAACCCGGTGCGGAACAGTTCGGTGTCCCTGATCCGGGCGTCGTCGCGGGCGGCCGGGTCCCAGCCGCCCATCGCGAACATCATGCTGCTCTCGCCCAGGCTGTAGCCGAAGGCGCCGTCCGCGGTGATGCCGAGCAGGTTCTCCAGCAACATGGTGTGCAGCAGCGAGAGGCTGGTGCCGGTGGCCAGCATGAACGGTATGTCCCGCAACAGGTCTGCATCCATGCGCATCAGGTCGCGGCGCTCGATCCGGCCACGCCGGCGGGGGTAGAGCTCCTCGCTGCGCAGCACGCCGGCCGGGCGGACCGTCGCCGTCTCGAACTCCGGCACCAGCGCCGGGAAGGCGTCGAACAGGTCCCGGCCCAGACCGACGTAGGTATTGAAGGCACCGGGGAAGACGAAGGCTACCTTGCCCTCACCGAGCGGCTGCCGCGGCAGGAAGCTGCCCGCCGGGGTGGACCAGTCGTGCCCGACCGCGACCCGGTCGACCAGGCCGTCGGCGGCGAGGCGCAGTTCCTTGACCACCTCGGCGTCGTCCCGGCCGATCACCACCAGCCGGTGCGCCGCCTGGGTGCAGTCGGCCAGTTGCGCCCGGGCTGCCTCGGCCAGGCCGAGCCGGCCGGCCTCCAGTTCGTCGGCGAGACCGCGTGCGGCCGAAGCGATCTCGGGCAGACTCGCCCCCGCCACCGGCAGCAACCGGGGCACCTCGGTGCCGCCCCAGACCGTCTGGCCGGGTCGTTCACCACGCACCTGGGTGCCGGAGAGCAGCACCGCGGCGGCGGTGCCGCCGATGCCCTGGTTGACCACCAGGGCCCGGCGGCCGAGTTCGCGTGAGGTGCACAGCCAGGGCTGCGGCAGGGCGCCGACCCGCAGGCCTGCCGGAACACCGTCCAGATCCATCAGCGGGTCGGGGGTCGCGGGCAACAGCGCGTCGTGAACGGCCAGGGCCGCCGCCGCGATCGCGGTGATCGGCAGGGCCAGCAGGCTGTCGCCGAGCAGGGTCGCGGTCGAGGTGAGCCCGGTACTGCCACGCTCGTCGGCGAAGAGTTCACCGAGGGCCGCGGGCAGAGCCCTCGGGGTCGCCGCCGCGCCGGAGTCCGGCCCGGACGCCGCCACCGAGACATCGATCAGGCCGAGATCGCTTGCCTGCCAACCGGTCTGCTCGAGCAGCCGGGTCGCTGCGGCGACCGCTGCGGTCGCCACCGCGCTCTCACCGGCGACGCCGTCGGGGGACGCCGGGCCGAGCTCGGCACCGGTGTCGGCGGAGACACTGGCCTCGATCAGTGCGTAGACCGGTGCCTGTGGCCGGTCGTCGTCCTGAGCGGGTGAGCCCTCCGCCGGCCGACCCGAACCCGTTGCCGCAGAGGTGGTCTCGGCGGTCAGGTAGAGGCAGGTGGCAGCGTCCGCGGCCCCGTCCGGGGGGGTGAAGACCTCGGCCAGGGCGGCGGCGCTGACCGCCAGATCGACCCCGCCGACCAGCACCCCCTCGACCTCGCCCGAGGCGAGCAGGTCGCGGGCGACCTCGAGTGCCTCGACCGCCGCGGTGGAGTCGCCGGCCACCGTGAACGCGGGCCCGACCAGGTTCCAGCGGGCCGAGATGCGGCTGGCCATCAGGTTGCCGATGTAGCTGAGCACCTCGTTGGCCGACAGACCGTCGTGGACGGCGCTCTGCGCGGCGTGCACCACCTCGGTGATCTGGGCCTCGGGCAGTCCGGCCGCGTCCAGCCAGGACCGCAGCGCCCGACCGATCCGGAACCGGGCACCGTGACCGTGCGCGTCGAGTTCCATCTCGGCCGCGATCACCACCGCGACCCGGCGAGGGTGCGCGGCGTCGGGCTGCAGCCCCGCGTCGAGCAAGCAGTCCCTGGCCGCGTTCATCAGGGCCAGGTGCTGGGTGTTGAAGTCGGTGATGTCGTTCGGCGGGATCCGCATGCCCAGCGCATCCGCCGGGAAGACGTCGATCGCCCGGTCCCTCCCGTCGGTCGTGGAACCGCCGGCGGGCGGGGGGATCAGACCGCGGTGCCGGGTGGGCGCGGCGGGGGCGGCGATCGGCCGGCCGTCGCGCTGCGCGGCGCGCAGGGCGGCAAGGGCGTCGTCGGCGCCGGCCGCCATGCCGATGCCCCGGATCGCCATCCGAGCGGTGTTGGGCCGCACCGCATCCGGTGCGGGCGTCGGTGTGGGCGCGGTCTCCGGGGCTCCGCCGACGGCGGCGACGCCGTTCGGTTCCGGGGACCGGTCGGTGGAGAGCACCAGGTGCGCGTTCGCGCCGCCGAACCCGAAGGCGGAGATGCCTGCCCGGCGCACCACTCCGGCGTCCTCACCCGGCCAGGTGGTGGCCGTGCGCACGAGCTGCGCGGGCAACCGGGGGTCGGTGAGCGGATCACTGACCCCTATCGTCGGCGGGATCACGCCGTGCTCCATCGCCAGCACGACCTTGAACAGGCTGGACATGCCGGCGACCGTGAGTAGGTGCGACACATTGGGTTTGACCGTGCCGTACAGCGGCCGGTGCTGGTGCTCGTCGACCCAGAAGTCGGCCAGCCCCTGCAGTTCGGTGCGGTCGCCGAGGGCGGTTCCGGTGGCATGGCACTCGACGTAGTCGATCTTGGCCGGGTCGGTGCCGGAGTTCTGGTAGGCGGCGTGGTAGGCGCGCATCTGGCCGGTCGCCGAGGGCTGCAGCAGGTGCCTGCCGCGGCCGTCGTTCGACAGGCCGACACCCTCGATCACGGCATGGATCCGGTCGCCGGCGGCGATCGCGTCGTCCAACCGCTTGAGCACCACCACCGCCGCGCCCTGCCCGGTCAGAATGCCCCGGGACGCCGTGTCGAATGGCTGGCTGTAGTCGTCCTTCGGGTAGGCCTGCAGGTCGGAGAAGCAGAGGTGGATGAGCTCCTCGTCGGGCACGCACACCCCGCCGGCGACCATCGCGTCCACCTCGCCGCGGGCCAGCCGCCGGATCGCCAGGTCGATCGCGTACAACGAGGAGGCGCAGGCGGCGTCCAGGCAGAACGAGGGACCGCCCAGGCCGAGTGCGGCGCTCGCGACGCGGGCCGGCATACCGCCCGGCCACAGCTCCAGACCAGCCGCACGGGAATCGGTCTCACGCAGCAGCGGTGGCAGCAGCTCGTCGTCCAGTCCGGCCCGGCCGAGGCCGTCGGCCACCGCGCGGTACCAGTACCGGTCGACGATCTCGCGGGACGCCTCGGTGGGGAAGGCGTAGTTGCCCAGCACCAGCCCGCACCGGCGGCGGTCGAGCTCTCCGGCCTGTTCGACCTGCTCGATCGCCTCGCGCACCACGTGGATCGGCCAGGTGAACGCCCGGTCCATCACGGCGAGCTGCTCGACCGGCAGGGCGAGTCCGTCGAGGCGCAGTTCGGTGTCCCGGTCCACGAAACCGCCGCGCCTGGTCTGGATCTGGTGCTGCTCACCGGTGCCGACCGGCAGCTCGGCCAGTTCGCTGCGCAGATCGGTGCCGGACATCAGCGCCGACCAGAACTCCTCGGGTGTGGACGCCCCGGGGAACAGGCACGCCATGGCGACGATGGCGGTGCGGGTCACGATGTTTCTCCTCTCGGCCTTGCCTGGACGACGTTCTGGCACCCGGCCGGGCGCTCGACCGGGACGCTCACCCGACCGCCACCGAGGCGGCGAAGAGTTCGGCCAGGTTGGGGGTGCTGACCAGTTCGACCCCGGTCATCCGCATCAGCGGTGTGCCGTTGCCGTCGTAGGCGGTCACCGAGCAGAGCGCCCCCGATGCCTGCCGTTCGCCACCGTGCACGACGATCAGCGCGGCCGGGGGCATCGGCGCCCAGACATCGACGGCCCCGATCGCCATCGGCAGCGTCGCCAGACCCAGCTCGCGGCGGGCCCAGAGCAGAGCCGCCTGCAGCAGCAGGTCGGCCCAGACCATGTCGAAGCCGTCGCCCGACCACGCCTGCACCGCAGCCGAGCCGGCCGCCGGACGGCGGGCCGTGATCACCTCGATCGCCCCGTGCCGTTCGCTGCCGACCAGACCGCGTAAGGCGTTGCCGTGGAACAGGGTTCCGTCCCGGTAGGCCTGCGGCACCGACAGCGTGGCCGGTCCCGGCGATCCGTTCCCGGCCGCCGAACCGCCGACCCGGGCGCCGGGTACCCCGAGCGAGAGCCGGGACGGCGCCGGGCCGGCCTGGCCTGCGGACAACCGCAACCGGTAGGCCGGGAAGGACCGGCCGTCGGCCTCGACCAACAGCACGTCCACGGGCAGATCGGCCCCGGCGGCACCCGGGCGGAAGACCCAGCGCAACCGCCGACCCGGTGACTCGTCGGGACTGACGCCGCGGAACACCCGCACCTCGGCCACGGCGGGCGGCTGCGGCCAGGCCAGCAGCTGCCCGGCGAGCCGGGCGGTGGCACCCACCACGCCGGCCAGCGGCAGCAGCACCTGACCGTCGAGACGGTGCGCGTCGAACACCGGATCCGCGGCCAGATCGGCCAGAACCCGTTCCGTCACAATCGTTCCCGCAGCCGGCGAGGTACGCGGCGCGGCCGGCGCCAGGGGCGTCGTCGGGCCGAGTAGAACGGTTCGGTCCCCGGCACGGGCCGCGGTGAACTGCTCGACGAACATGCCGGCACCGGTCTCGATCGGCACCAGAACCACTCCGCGGGAGGCGAACATCGCCCGCAGCGTGTCGGTGACCATGCCGCCGTCCCAGGCTCCCCAGCACAGCGACGTGGTGAGCAGACCGGGCACCTCACGGGACCAGGCACCCAGGTACCGCACCATCGCCTCGTTCGCGACCGCGTAGTCGGCCTGCCCGGGGTTGCCGAAAACCCCTGCGACCGAGGCGAACCCGAGTACCCGGCGCAGCGGTGAGGCATGCAGCGCCCGGCGCAGGTTGTGCAGACCGGTGAGCTTGGTGCCGAGCACCCGGCTCACCTGGTCGGCCTGCTTGTTGAGCACCGACGAGTCGGCGAGCACGCCGGCACCGTGCACCAGCACGCTGACCCGGCCCGCCCAGGGCGCGAGCACCCGGTCGAGGTCGGTCTGGTCGAGCACGTCGACGGGCAGGTAGTGCGCGGTCGCCCCGGTGGCCGCGAGATCGGTCAGGGTCTGCCTGATCTCGCGCTGGGCGACCAGCCGATCGTGGATGCGTCCGACCTCGCGCGGCAGCGGTTTCTCGTTGCGGGCCCGCAGGTCCGCGATGATCGCCGCCTTGAGCCCGTCGTTCGCCACACCCGCCGCGAACGCGGGCTCCTCCCGCAGTTCGGAGCGGCCGAGCAGCAGGTAGGTCGCCGGACAGACCGCGGCCAGCGCCCGGACGCAGGCCGCGGTCACACCGCGGGCACCGCCCGAGACCACCACCACGTCGTCCCGGCCGAGTCCGGTCGCGACCGCGGGCACCTGACCGGCGGCGAGGTCGGCCGCCGGCGCGATACCGGTGGTGGTGCGCCGTCCGTGATGGGTCCAGCCGACCTCGGCGGGGGCGAGCGAGACATCCTCGATCTCGCGCAGGATCAGCTCGGCCCACGCGTGTTCCGGTGTCTCGGTGGCGATGTCGACCAGCCGGGCGAGCACGCTGGGGTGCTCGCCGGCGACGGTGCGGGTCAGCCCGACCAGCCCGCCGAGGACGACGGACGCCTCGGCGCCCGCATCGATGCCGGTGCTGCCGTCGAGACGGGTGCTGACCACGAACGCGCCACGACCCTCGCCCGTGCGCAGCCGGGGCAGCACCGTCGCCGCGGCCATGATCGCCGCGTTGAGCTGGGTCTGGGACGCGGACACATCGCCTGTCGCCGTGCCTGTTTCGGGTTGCACGACGCACAGATCGATCACCGGCGGCAACTGCTCGGCCAGGGCCGGGTAGTCACCGGGGGCCGCGGGTACGGGCACCTCGTGCACTCGCCATCCGGCCGCGTCGAGCAACCCGGTCAGGGCCTGCCGGTCTCGCTGCGACTGCGGGTTCGCCCCACCGATCAGCACCGCGACGGGGCTCGGGTGCCAGGCGTCGACCAGACGGTCGGGAGCCGGAATGCGATGCCGGCGCACCTCCGTCCGGCCGAGCCCGGCCACCTTAGGGAAAGCGGGTGCCGCCACCTCCGGGGCAGCTGATGTCGTCGGGGCGGGGACGGCTGCCTGGGCCGGCGGTGTCACCGGTGGTGACGCCGGTGGCGGAGCGGCGGATGGTGCCACGGGTACCGCGGGCGGTGCCGGTGCCGGTGCGGCGGTAGCGGTGCCGCCGGCCGGAGTCAGGAACGCG